>JAQVUB010000297.1 GCA_028699735.1 Lentisphaeria bacterium
TCGTAGTTGACATGCCCGAGCACTTTCCCGGTCTTCATCGGATAATCCAAACTGTAATCAATCACCGGAGCAAAAATCTCCCGGTCACGCACACAGACATTTTTCAGAATAGCGGCATTCAACAGGGGAATGGGGATGCCGACACCCAGAGCCAGCGAAACCCCATACCCGCGGAAACTGCAGCCACGCACATATTTCGCACGCATTTTTTTCATATCCGCCGTCAGGCCAAGAGTTCCTGCCCCTTCCATCGGCACCCCGTTTTCCGAGCGTTGACAGGTCGGACAGTGTTGCGTGCCTTCCGCATGGACATGTCCCCGAGCCCCGGCCAGCCAGATGGCTGTGCCGATGCCGATCGTTTCATACCAGGGATCATTCAACAGCGGAGACAACTGACCCGCCGAACAATAACTGGCATTCTGCAGGTCGGGTTCGAGCTGACCCAGATAGGTATAAAGGCGTTTTCCGGAACCATTGACGGCCACATTGTAATTCTGATAGCAGTTGCGGGGGTTGACCATGATCGCCTGATTCAGATCACGAATACTCACTTCCGTGCGCAACTCCCGCCGGGGATACTCCTGCGTACCATAGGAGGTCGCGATGATTTCCACCATCTCCCCGGCAACCAATTTCTCGATCACATGCCCGCCCCCAAACGAAAAATCACCCGGAAAAACCAGATTGGCCGGCGCATTCACGCGCAGTTGCGTCGCCCCCAGATAGGCATCGACGGCCGCCAGCCCGCTGTAGGCCATGACCCCGTCAATCGTACAATCCGTTATACGAATCTTCGGCACGCACTGGCCGAAGTTCAGAAAGCAGCCCGAAGAGCACATTGGCCCGAAAGTCGCGGTAGTCACCACATCGACTTCAGCAAGCGCCTTTTCAGCGCCATGCCGATCAACATAATCACTGATCTCGGCAGCAGTCAGAACCACCGCCTTGCCGGAACTGATTTTATCATTGATTTCCTGATACGTTCTCATGGATTCTCAGCTTCCTCAACACGATATTGAAAATTTTCCTGTTTATGAGGGTGCAGTTCCCAAAAGCAGGTAGCTTCCGCCCCCTGCACCCGAGACCGTTCGGGCGTGGGAGTGCTAACAGAAATCGCAACCGGGCCGGTTACGCTACATTTTAAACCTGAACCCTGAACCCTTTCTGGACGGCCTCTACCTACTTTTGGGAACTGCACCCTGTTTATGAGGGTGCAGTTCCCAAAAGCAGGTAGCTTCCGCCCCCTGCACCCGAGACCGTTCGGGCGTGGGAGCACAAACAGAAATCGCAACCGGGACGGTTACGCCACTTTTAAACCTGCATCCTGTTTATGACAGGTTCATCACGTCGAGTTCTTTGCGCCGGTAAAAGTCATCCAGCAATTTCTGCACATCGAGTTCGGAGCTCACCTGGCTGGCCTCCGCAAACAACTCTTTGCACTCGTCGATCGCCACTTTTTCGATACACGAGCGCACCGCCGGAATGAAATTTGAATTCATGCTCAAACGTCGCAAACCGGCTCCCAGCAGCAGCGGCAGCGAGCGAGCCTGGCCGGCCAGCTCCCCGCACAGGGATACCCGCTTGCCGGGAAATTGAGCCACCTTCTGACAGATATGCTGCAAAGTACGCAATACAATCGGATGGCTTTGCCTGAACCAGCGGTTAACCCGGCTGTTGCCGCGGTCAACCGCAAACAGGTACTGAATCAGGTCATTGGTGCCGATGCTGATGAAATCCACCATCGGCAGCAGCTGATCCAGAGCAACGACTGCGGAAGGCACTTCGAGCATGATGCCAAATTGATGCTTCTCGTCAAAAGCAATTCCATCCGAGCGCAAACTCTCCCGCGCCTTTTCGAGGGCGTCTTTGGCCTGCAATAAATCATACAGGTCGCCAACCATAGGAAACATGATGCTGACCGGGCCCAAGGCGCTGGTGCGCAGAATGGCTCGCAGGTGTGTGTGCAGAAATTCCGGGTTTGACAGCAGGAAGCGCAAGCCCCGCCAGCCCAGACTGGGATTGTCCTCTCTGCCCCAGTTGATATAGGGCAATGGTTTATCCCCGCCGATATCCAATGCCCTTATGGTCACCGGATTCCCTTTGGCGGCACTGACCAGGCGGGAAATCACCCGGAACTGTTCTTCCTCATCGGGCATGGCATTGCGGATCATGAACATGAATTCCGTACGGTACAGGCCCACTTCCCGAACACCGGCATTCTGCAGATTGGCAAACTCGCTGAACAGGGTGATATTGCCAGCCAGATGGATCGTGGTGCCATCCAGGGTCTGCGGGGTATCGTCCGGTTCCTGCTCCGAATTTTCACTGGCAGCGGCCTGTTTCAGGCGGCGGAACAAAGCCAGTGGCTGACGATACTGGCGCAACAGCGTGGCCGTGGGCTTGAGATAACACAACCCGCTCTGACAGTCGAGCAGAAGATTATTTCCGGAGCCAATCTGATTCTGCATGCCTTTGTTGCCGATCAACATCGGAATATGCAGAGCCTTGGCCAGAATGGCCGCATGGGAAGTCGGCCCGCCGCTCTCGCAAATGATGCCGCATACATGCTTCAACGGAGAAGCAATCAGCTGGGTAGGCAGTAATTCCTGAGCAACCAGAATGATCCGCTTGTCCGTATGAACGCTCTCGGCAATCTCCTCGTGATCCGTCCCCCCGTTGCGTATAATGTTGGCAGCCGCATTTTTGATACGCAAAAGCACATCTTTCAAGTCATATAGACGCTCGCGAAGATACTCATCGGTAAAATTCTGATATTCGTCACTGAAATCCTTGAAGGTCAGGTTCAGAGCGCTGTTCAGCGTATAGCCGTCCTGTAAATATTTCTGCAAATGCTCCCGCAAGACCGGATCATCCAGCAGAAGGAGGTACATATCGAAGATCGCAGTGTCCGTTTCTGCCAGAACATCTCCACTCTCCAGAGTGATCTTGCGGATTCCCTCCCGGGCAGCGGCAATCGCCTTCTCCATGATTTCCTGCTCACGAACCAGATCATCACTCTTTTCAAGATCCAGAATACTCAGCGAATCCGCCGGAGCAAGCAACATCGCATGCCCCCAAGTCACACCGGAAACGATCGGACGCCCGCGGAAAACGGCAGCTGCAAGCCCCTCCGCCTCAGAAGCAACACGCTCCGCATGCAAGACGTCCAGCACAGGACTTGCCCCGTTCTCTGACATTTGCCGGGTCAGGCTCGCATTCTGAATAAACGCAGCCAGCGGGGCAGCCAAGGCTTCGCATACGGCTACTACACGAGCAGGAAAGACCTGCCGGCTGCGACGCCCGATGGCCAGCGTACCGATCGCATTTCCACTGACCATCAGCGGAACGGCCATCAGACTGTTCACACGCGAAATCTGCCCCGCTGAATGTCCGTCACAAACCGGGAACAAGACCTGCAACGGAGTATTGATGGTTTTTGTCCGCTTGCAGGAAAGTTCAAGAATATTCCGTATGGGGCCGGCACCAGGTTTCTCGTTCATCCGGAAGCCAAAGGCGGCCTGAACTTCCAGCTGAGCAGTATGCGAATCCAGAAGACTGATCAAACACACCTGGGCGTTCAGTTGCTCGGCAATATGTTGTACAATCTGCCGCAAAGCCAGATTATGATCCGATGAATGGGCAATCAGCCCGCAAATATCATGTACCAAAGTCAGTCGCTCTTCACGCATCTCCTTAACCCCCTTTCCTGATGAGTTGGAGATTGAAGCGTCAGTGAACCCCGGGTAACAGAGAATTTTTTTCGTGCCTGTTCGTGCTTTTCGTGGTAAAAAAATACCCCTGCAACCCAGCTTCACTGAAGCATTACGTTTCTGAAAATGAAAGAGCAGATTTGACTATAAGCCGGATTCTGTATTCCATCCGAAGATGGACTGACGACCATTCATCTGAGCGACCGGTACCCGAAACTTATCCCTCTTTGCAGAGGTCGAGGTGCGGGCAGCACCATCGTTTCCTATTTGGTCTTGCACCGGAAGGGGCTTGCACTGCCGCCGCAGTCTCCTGACGACGCGGTGGGCTCTTGCCCCACCTTTTCACCCTTACCCCGAAAGGCGGTATATTTTCTGTTGCGCTTTCCTTACCGCGGAATCTGGTCCGCAGCATCCGGCTTTTCAACCGGACTTCCTGCCCTGTGGTGTCCGGACTTTCCTCCCTGCCGAAGCAGAGCGGCCGTCCATCAAATCTGCCAGTATTAATGTAATATCTTAACCACGATGCGCCACTTGCAGCACAGGACTTT
>JAQVUB010000298.1 GCA_028699735.1 Lentisphaeria bacterium
AGGACTTCAGGGGGCGGATAAACCGGGATGTTCTCCTCAATCGGTGCTCTTGCCTCCCGCGTACCGGAGCTGCCGCCTGCTTGCCACTGGGCCAAGGCAAGAGCTATGTCTTCCTCCAGTCTTGCCGGGTCTGCATCCCAATCGCTGAGCCACGACAGAAGCTCCTGATGACTGACGACACCATTCTCATCACTGTCCAGATTCGGCGAGCCAGGCACCTGAATTTCCTGCAAGAGGCTGCCACCTTCCAGAACACGCAAAACATAAAGGGGGTAATTCCTCTCGATTGGCAGCAAAATCTCACCAGAAACATCGCTGCAACCGGAAACATATTCTTCCGGGCTTCCATAGCTCAGGCAGACTTTTGCACCGGATACTGGAAGATCACCACTTTCTCCGGGACGGAAGACCTTCACCAGCAGTCCATTGACTGCCCACTCGTGGGTTACCCGCAAGCTCTTTGCTGTGCCGAGGCGGGGCACCTGACTGCAATCCCCAAACAAGTGCATCAGCTCAAAAAAATATTTTTGTGCGCCGGATTCGTCATCACTGGTTGCCTGACAATAGCGGATTCCCTCGATAATGCTGTTCAGCGAGGCGCTGCCGATATCTGGCAACGCTGGGCGGCCAGTCAGCAGAGCATCTGCAAATTTCCACAGCAGGACAATGGGTGCGCGCCAGTAGGTTTCACCAGTGCTGGCCAGCACTGCGCTTGCGCCTCCATCGGGGTGTTGCAACAGTGCCTCGCTGAGACAGTCCTCCGCAGTGATGGCAAAGTTACCTGTGCTGCAGACTGGTGATACCACAAAAGGCAAAGCCGTACCATTGATAAGCCCATAAGCATCGTCAACATCAAATCCGCTGGTTATGAAAGAACTATAATTTCCATGCCCCAGATAATAAAAAAGAGAAACGCCGGAATTCAGACCCGAACTGACCAGCTGCGATGTCGGTGCTGGACTGGAACTGGCATACAAGGCGGTACCTTCAGAGTATTCGCCCTGAATCAACAACAGCTGCCGGAAACGTTCCATGTATACCCGATCCCGTTGCACGGTGCTATTGTCATTTGCAATAAAGGCATTGTCCCAGTCAAAGGTACCGGAACCGTCGTTCGAGGCCATGAACAGACCACTGGCCCGCCAAGTATTGTCTGGGTACCCTTGTTCATGCTGACACAACTTGCTCAAAACAGAGGATAATTCTGACGCGGAATCCGACGGAATCCGGGACAGCAGAATGTCGGCCGAATAGTCTGGCGTTTCACCGGTCAGCAGGGCATAGGGGGCATCGGTCGTGATTTGAGCACTGTGACTTGCACTAGGAGCCGCTCCGCCGGGAAGCGTGCTGAGCTGCCAGGGCGGAAGAGCATCCCAGTCCCCGCAGAGAATTACATGGGTTAAGGCATGAGTTTGATAATATTGCGAAATATAGCTGGCGACATTGCCGGAACCTTCCCCGGTATCCGTCGGATAACATGCCGCAATGACCTGGTATCCAGTGCGTTTTTTCCAGAGGATGAAATCTTCGGCGGCATCCAGCCATTCATCCGGCAGCAGAATGAGCAGAGTTCCAACGGTGGCGTTTCCACTGCGGGTCATTTGCAGGCCGTTGAGAAAGTTTTCCTGCTGTAAAAACGTGAAGCTGGCATTTTCGTCAAGCTGCAGTTCGGAATTCTCTTCTGAACTCACCCGCAAGACTGCTTCAAAGCTGCGGCTGACCAGAAGTTGGCCTTCTTCCGGGAAATATTGCATAGGAGTGACCTGTAAACCAAGCCCGGTAACTTTACGCAGCTGATACGGCTTCGTTAGTGCAGTTACTTCCGCGGGAAAGGGGCTGTTGCCCTGATAAATGTCCGCTTCCGGCACTGCAGGAGGATGGGCTGATGCCTTGCGCGGCACGGCACCGCTGGATGGCAATGGTGGCAGGCAGGCCATGCGCTCCTGATCTGAGGAGATGATCTCCAGCTGATAAGGCACATTGGCCGGGATTGCAAAATCAGTACGGAAGACCGGCAACTCTGGTTTGCCGCGTTGCTCAAGGAACCAGGCCCCTTCACTGTGAATACGGCTGAAGCGCCCGTCCTCACGCTCGACTTCCTCAATCCGGTACTCCCCAAGTTCAAAACGAAAACGCCACTCGCCCGGAGTGTGGGAGAGCAGCGTAAAATGCCCCTGAGTCCGGGGCAGAACAGAATTTTCAATCGCAGTGGTGCCGACAGCAGCTTCACGCGAAGCACCGCGTGTTTGTAATGCAGTGCCTGTGTCACTGCCGCCGGATGCTTGGCCGATCCCTGATTTTTCTTCAGAAAACCGGTTTTCCAGATTCAGACCAATCGCCAAAAGCAGGATCAGGATCAGTACCCATCGGCCTGATCCTGAAGCCCGTCTATGTTGATGCCTAGCAAATAACATGTTTGCTTTGACAGCGACCTGTTGTTTTTACCACAAAAAGCACGAAAGGACACAAAAAAAATCGAGGAAGGGGTCTTTATTGCTTTTCGTGCTTAGTCCTTTCCATGAATTTTCGTGCCTTTTCGTGTTTTTTCGTTGTTAAAAAAGTCTATTATTTCCACTTATAGACAAGTTTAGCGAAGTAGGTCGTATCCATGCGCTGGGCACCTTCCGCCACCAGATTGTTGTATTCGTTTGAGATACCAAGGCGCAGGCTGAGGGGTTTGGACATCATCAGCGGGATATCCAGAGCACTTTCGTGATAGATGCGGTAATCGTCGATTTCATTGAGGCCGGGGGTGTAGGTCAGATCGCTGACCAAGGTGCCCCATTCGTCAATTTTGCGCTCATAATGCAGATTGAGATCAAGGCCGTAAGCATCATCGGAGCCACCGTCTTCATACTCCTTGCGCAAATAACTGAGACCGATACGGAAGCGCAGTTGCGTGGTCTCTTCCTTGAAGAAGAAATACCCGTAACCGGCTACTACATGCGTGCGCAGATCAATACCGCTGAATTCATCTTTTTCGGCTTCGGCGCGGACAAACCAGGAGTTCAGGGTGTTGGCAATGCTGTGCTCATAATCAAAGCCAGCGCGGTATTCTTTTTCACTGGTGATGCTGTTTTCACGTGCATAGGAACCGTTCAGATAAAGCAACAAACGGTCTTCCGGACCGGTCATCGTCGCCTTCACCCCAGCTCCACTGTTGAATTTTTCGGTGTTGCCAGTCTTGCCGGCCATGTCGACATAGGCTTCTCCGGCCCAGACGCGTCCCTGCGGCGGCGGCGGCAGGGTGGGATCAACCATGCCTTCCCCCCACAGTGCCTTGATATTTTGCAACGCAATCGGAGAACTGGCGCCATCCACCTTCAGAAGGCCGTCAGTTCCGGCCTGAAGCTTGCCATTAACACGCTCATTGTTCTGCAAAACACCATTAAGAGGTACAGCCGTTTCAATATTGACAATCTGAGTCTGATCGATCACCAGATCACCCGCTGATGCAGTCTTCAGCATCGCTTTGCCATTCACCAGCATTTGCAACTGACCAACCAGCACGCTTCCATCTGACAACCAGATTTTGTCTGCTTTGACTGCTGATATACAAAGCAGAAGAGCCATACCAAGCACCAATCTTTTCAACATTTCGTACCCTTTCTTTATGGTAAAAAAACTAGACAGAAAAGACCTCCTCCTAAAATGAAGAGACCTATATCTGCAACTGGAGCATACTATATTCCATTGAGTTATAAAACACAAACTGAAAAGTGGCGCAACCGGCCCGGTTGCGATAGCCTTCAGGCTGCATTTAAAAGTGGCGCAACCGGGCCGGTTGCGCCACTTTTTAAATCACAACCGGGCCGGTTGCGCCACTTTTTAAATCACAACCGGGCCGGTTGCGCCACTTTTTAAATCACAACCGGGCCGGTTGCGCCACTTTTTAAATCACAACCGGGCCGGTTGCGCCACTTTTTTCCTGAAAAAGTGAATTGTCGGATTGCAAAAGGGGAAAGGTGTGCCATATTAGTCTTCACGCCCAAAAAACCGGGTGTGTCTGAAAAGACGGCTCTTTGGAAATTGAACAGCGCAATGAAATGTGCGGGTCCGTTCCGGTGACGCGGGACGGGCTTGAAAGAAGTTAACGTCACTCTGAGAAGAGTAAGAAGAGAATGTAGAACCTGTACTAAGAATCACAGGTTGAACTTTCTGTTATGGAGAGTTTGATCCTGGCTCAGAATGAACGCTGGCGGCATGGATTAGGCATGCAAGTCGAACGGGACACC
>JAQVUB010000299.1 GCA_028699735.1 Lentisphaeria bacterium
GATCCGAAAAAGACGGTTGTTGTGCAGACTGCTCCGGCAGTTCGTGTAGCCATTGGCGAAGAATTCGGGCTGAAGCCTGGTGAAATCAGCACCGGCAAGCTGGTCGCTGCTCTGCGCCGCCTTGGTTTTGGCAAAGTATTTGACACGGACTGGTCTGCAGATCTGACCATCATGGAAGAAGGCACAGAATTGCTCGCACGTGTCAAATCCGGCAAGAATCTGCCTATTCTGACCAGCTGCTGCCCGGGCTGGGTAAATTTCCTCGAACATCAATTCCCGGATCTCCTGCATATGCCTTCAACGGCCAAATCCCCGCAGCAGATGTTTGGCGCGATCGCCAAGAGCTATTACGCTGAAAAATTGGGCATTGATCCCAGCGATATGATTGTGGTCTCCATCATGCCCTGTCTGGCAAAAAAATACGAAGCAGCCCGCCCGGAATTTGCCAATGACGACGTCCGCGACGTCGACTATGTCATCTCGACGCGTGAGTTAGCCTCGATGATCAAAGAGGCCGGTATCGTGTTTGACCGTCTGCCGGAAGAACAGTACGACAGCCCGCTGGGTGAATCCACCGGCGCCGGCGTCATCTTCGGCGCATCTGGCGGTGTTCTCGAAGCCGCCCTGCGTACCGCCGCTGCCTGGCTTGAAGGTGAGAAAGACAGCCCGATTGACTTTGTCGCCATCCGCGGTCTGGAAGGCATCAAGGAAGCCACGGTTACCATCGGCGGCATCGAGCTGAAGGCCGCTGTCGCCTCCGGCCTGGGCAATGCACGTAAACTTCTGGAACGCATCCAGAGCGGGGAAGCCCAGTACCACGCCATTGAAATCATGGCCTGTCCCGGCGGCTGCATCAACGGCGGCGGACAGCCCTACAACCATGGCAACACTGCAATTTTGGAAGCGCGTAAGGAAGCCATCTACCGCGCTGACAAAGGACTGCCCATCCGCAAATCCCACCTCAACCCCTCGATCATCAAAATCTACGAGGAATTCCTAGGGCAGCCCAACAGCGAGAAAGCACACAAATTGCTGCACACGCACTACTGCCCGCATACCCATCACGCCCCGGAAGAAAATTAATTCCGGTAAAAGTGTGACCTAAAACAAAACGCCCTGCGGATCCCTTCCGCAGGGCGCTTTTTTGCTTATTGGGAAACACGGACGGAACACGGACGGAACACGGACGGAACACGGACGGAACACGGACGGAACACGGACGGGTTCAACAATCAAGTTTTTCGCGGTTCAGCAGGCCTTGCAGAGCTTCCTTGACTGCTAATGCACTTTACGAAGGCTGGCCGAAGGGATATTTTCCTCTTCGCGGTATTTTGCGACGGTTCTTCGAGCCACTTCCAATCCCTGTTCTTTAAGGCGGTCGGAAAGTACCTGGTCGGAGAGCGGTTTTTGTGGATCTTCCTGATTGATCAGGCTGATCAGGCGCTGTTTGATCGCCCGGCTGGAAATCTCTTCGCCGTCATTGGCATTGCTGTAGCCGGTATTAAAAAAATGTTTGAATGGAAAAAGTCCCTGAGGAGTCTGCACATATTTATTGGCAATGGCTCTGCTGATCGTCGCTTCATGCAGGCCAACCATCTCCGCCACCGTCGCCATAATCAACGGCTTCATTTTCTCAGTACCCTGCTCTAGAAATTCCCTCTGTAACACAAGCAGAGCTTCGGTGATTTTACCAAGTGTGCTCTGGCGCTGATCAATCGCATAAAGCAGTTGACTGGCGGCATTCTGCTTGTCACGGATGTAATGCTTGTCCGCAGCGGAAACCGATGCATCGTCCAGCTTTTCGAGGTACTGCTCATTCAATACCACCCTCGGAATAATTTCGTAATTCAGCCGCACGGTCCACTGGCCGATGGCATTCTTTTCAATAAACGCATCCGGCGAAATAACGGGTGCTGACCGGGAAACGAGCAGCTGTCCCGGGCGTGGCGAGAGCTGCTGAATGCGGGTGAGCGCTTCACGCACTTCCTCCAGATCGGCATCGACTTCCTTTGCAATCAGCGGCAGCCGGTTGCGCGCCAGGTCTTCCAGATGCCGATCTACGATATCCCAGGCAATACTGCCTTTTTCATGGTTATATTCCAGCTGCAGCAAAAGACATTCCCGCAGAGACCGCGCCGCCAGCCCGGGCGGATACAAGGACTGTAACACCGCAATGGCACGGGCAATTTGTTGCGCCGTTTTACCGGACTGCAGTGCGAGTTCCTCATTACTGGATCGTAAATATCCCGCAGCGTCCAGGTTGCCGACAATCTGTAAACACAATTCACGCAGTTCCTCATCCGCCCCTGCTGCTTCCTGGATCTGGGGTTCGAGAAGATCCAGCAGATTCGGCTCGCTGCTCAACGAATCAAAAAAATGCCGCCGTCTTTCTTCGGCTTCGGCATCCGGGCGGGAATGATAAAGATCGCTGACATAATTGTCCAGATAATCCGCATTCAAATCTTCCAGCAAAGCCGAGGCCAGATTTTCATCCTTTTCAATCACTGCCGCACTGAGCTCGGTATCCATCTCTCTGGTGCTGCGTTCATCCTGGGAAAGCAGATCCGATTCGAGGATTTCGGCGCCGGGGGTGACCAGCTCCAGCAGTGGATTCAAGGCAATTTCCTGAAGCACACGCTGCTCCAACTCCAATGAACTGGCCTGCAAGATCTCCAGAGACTGCAACTGCTGCGGAGCCATCGTCTGCTCCAGCCGCTGAGTCGTATTCAGATTTTGGGTTACATTCAACTGCATAAAATCACATAGGGTTTAAAGGGGGCTTCGACTCTGCATAAAATACTGCCCGGAAATAGGGAATTCAACCGCACACATTATCCCGGCAGGTTGATTTTTCGTCCGGGTTGTAATGGGACCGTGAAACTGGTCATGCAGGAATTCTTTTGAAACAACGAAAAAAACGAAAAGACCCGAAAAAAAAACACTGTCAACTGGCTTTACCGACATATATCCGTTGAAACCACAGAAGACCGACCGATTGCTGCAGGCTTATCATGGATTCTCCGCCTCCTTCCAGCGATAAGTGATTTTTTGGTTCAGCGATGCGGCGAATTCCTGATACTGGCTTTGCTGAAAGGGGATTTCCTGTTTGCTTTCGAGGTACGGTTGGAAAAATTCCGCGCTATGAGTCAACTCCGCAAAGGCATGGAACTTTTCGCTGAGGGTCATTTTCTGCTGTTGGATTTCTGCAAAGCTTTTATTCAGATCGACGGCCTGCTGACTGTATTCCTGCAGTCGTTGAGAATACTGCGGCAATTTTTCGAACGTATCGCGCAATTGCAGCAATGTCGTTTTCTGGTCGGTCTCTGTGCTAAAAACTTTTGCCACATCTTGAAAATACAGTTGCACTTGTTGAGATTTTACTTTCCAGTCATTTTTTTCCACGGCTTCCGGCCTGGCACCGTTTTCCTGATAAAATACGGAGAAAGCGAAATCATAGAGCATCAGTATGGCTTCTTCCAGGAAACCCGTCACTTCTGCGGGAAGCTCATTCGCAGCAGCTGCCGAAGTCGTCTGCAATATGGCAGATATTTTCTGCGAAAGCAGGTCCCATTCTTCCGGGTTGTAATCCCGCTTTCTTGCCTGCGGATAAAAACGCCGGATTTCCTCTTTGCTTTTCAAGCGCAACAAGCTGAGTTTCTGTTCGAACTCAGCGTAGTGAGGCACAAGCAAATTCCACTGCCGGATCCAGTCTGCCAGCAAAAAGTTCGGCAAGTCCCCAGCCAGCAGCGATCCGATTCGTATCTCCAGATCTCTGCCAAAGCGAACTTCATCAGGACTGGGTTGATAAACCGCCATCCAGTCATGAACAACCATTTGACCGCGCTGCAGAAAGGACATAAATTCCGGGCGGAAATCCGGTCTCCAACACCAGTTGTCGCTCCCGATACGGAATTCGATTTCCAGTACATCCGCATGGCATGGAAGGATGAGGGCGGAAGACTCTTCGGTCGGGAAAACGATCTGCAAATCCGGAATGGACACGGTCAGGCATTGAGACGGGAGAGCGTCTCCAATGATTTCAAAAGCTGTTTCGTTCTTTAACTCAGCGGCACGACGTAACGGCAGCACATTCAGGATTGTCCCCGGTTCCGATCTCCTTACAGCCAGTTCCGCCCAGCCAAAGGGAAGCTTGTCAGCGACCATCCCGAGGGTGCCCAATCTTAAGGAAACCCGATTCGCTTCAGCAAGACCCGACGGCAATGGAATCCGGAC
>JAQVUB010000300.1 GCA_028699735.1 Lentisphaeria bacterium
AAAACTATTTTGCTGGCGGCAGCAGGATCAGATCGCCATATTCTTCGTAGAGATGGAAATCGATCTGAGGCAATGGGGTCTGCGTGGAATACTCTTTCAGGGGCAAATCTGCAGAATAATTCTGCCGAGCTACAAGAAGTGTCCAGTCCTGGCCGGGACGGAAGGCATAGCCTTTTCGTTCCAGCATCTCGACCGGAATGGCAATGATCACACTCCAGCCCTTGTCCTGATCGCTCCAATCATTCAGGGTACCATCGACCGCTGCAGTCACACTGACATCCACCGGATGAGCCGTGCTGCTGGGAACAAAAAGTCGCCCGCGCCCCGGATAGAAAAAAACCGTCTTCTTCAGATTGGGAGTCCCGTAGATTTCCCAGTAGAAATTTTTGTCACGGGGTTTGAGGAAGACTTCGATCGTATCGCCCATCTGATAAAGATGAGCCTGATCCTCTTCGCCTTCAGCAACTACATCGCCATCTTCCATCATCACGCCAATGTAAAGATTTTTCTCATTCCAGAGAAATTGCACATAACCCGGATTGCGCAACTTATTACCAACATTTTTCCGCTTGGACTTCGGCCAATCCCGCATATTGTATTTGCCCAGATGCAACGGATATTTTTCAGCATTCTGCCAGCAGACCGCCGAAAGACTGGCATCCATGCTGACTTCTTGCGCGTAGGCCACTTCCACAGCCACCTTTTTCTGAGCATATACCGCCGCGCAAGCAAATAATACCAGCAATACCAAAATCTTCTTCATCGCTTTTCCTTCCTTTGAATGTTTTCATAACCCAAAACTGTCCTTATTGACAAGGGGGATGTTTAACTATAACCCAACTTTAAAATCTTTGCCACAGTCCTGCTTTTTTCTTTTTGTGTTTTTTGTTGTAAAAAAATAGACAAAATGGGGTTGTTGATGTACGTTTATGGACATCCGGTTCCGATTTATTTTCTGCCGAAATCCTGTATATCAAGGAGGTCGGATGATCCTTCGCAATTCTTACTGGAGAATGACTATGAGCTGTCGCTGCTGGCTTTCACTGCTGCTTCTGGTCACTGTGTTGCCTCTGCTGAGGGGACAAAACGATCCGCCGCCGGAAAAAAACATTTATATTCCCTACAACCGGCTCTGGGAAACTTTTGAAAAAGACAAGCGCGGGGTATTTTTGCCTTACGAGCAATTTCAACAGCTCTGGCAGAAAGCCTACGGTGACAAAGCGGCCGATCCGGACCCCCTGCCCCGCAACAGCACGATTTCCGCCGTGCAAGGGACCTTGACCATCGGCGAAAACAGCGCCGAGGGCAGCCTGAAACTGACGCTTCACCCGCATCAAAAGGGCTGGCAGCTCATCCCGTTGCGGCTGCAGGAGTGCGCCATCCTCGAGTTCTCGACGCAGCGTCCGGATACCTGGCTGATTCAGGATGACAAACAGGGCTTTGCGTTGCTGATGAAAAATTCGGCGATGGAGCCTGCAGCATTTGAGGCCAGTCTGAAGTTCGCCTGTGCCATCATGAAAAAGCCCGGTTTAAACACGCTGGATTTTGCCGCGCCGCTCAGTCCGATCAATCTCTGGGAAGCGACGATAGCACAGCCGGATCTGAAGATTACGACAGCCGGAGACGGCACTGTCAAGCGGGATTTGCCCTCCGATGCCAGCAGCACCCGCATTCAATTGCAACTGGGGCAGCAAGCCCGTCCAAGCCTCTCCTGGACACCGAGCGTGGAAGGCGCGAAGGGTCTAAACCCGATTATCAACCTGCAGTCCCGCCTGCAATTCCAACTCGAAGGCGAAGTGATGAGCTGCCAGGCGGAGGTGACCTATGAGATCAGCCGCAGCCCATTAGGGAAACTCGCTCTGGATGTGCCCGCCGATTTTCGAATCGTGCAGGTATTTGCCGAAAATTTGCGGCAGTGGAAGATTCAGCAGGAGAAGGGGCTGCAACGTCTGGAACTCGAACTCTATGAGGCCGTTCTGGGGCAGCAGCTCATTCGCATTGAAATGGAAAAAAATCACCCGGGCGGGTTGCTCGAGCTGCCCTGCCTGCAGGCACCGGATGCCCTGCGTCAGACCGGCTCCCTCGCCTTGTTCCTCGGAGAAGGACTCAAGGCCGAACCGGCGGAGCGACAGGGAGTATCACAAATCCCGGCACAGAACTGGCCTTCTGCAAAGGACGGTTTTCCTCCAGCAATCTGCTTCCAATATGCCACTGTCCCCTGGAAATTGCACTTTCAGATCGAGAAACTCAAACCTGTTCTGACCGGGCAGACCCAGAACCGCTTTATCCTGCAACCCGAAACTCTTGATTATCTGGCGCAGATCAAACTCGAAACCGGCCCCGTCGGAATTTTCCAGACCAGTCTCGAGTTACCCCCCAATTTCACCCTGCTGAATTGCCAGGTCAGCGACGAAAACCTCAAGCGTCCTTGCCTTAATGAAAAAATCCTCGAAGCCGGCGACAAGGGACACCAATTGCTCCGGCTGAATTTCGATTCCCAGGTCAAAAAACTGGTCATAAAACTGCAGCTGCGACAGACATTGCAGAATCCCGCTTTGCTGACCCCGGGACAAGCACCCGCCCTGATCGATTTTCCGCTGCTCCGGATGAGAGACGACAATTTGCAGACCGACGCCGGCCAGCTTGAAATCTGCGCCCGCTCCAGTCTGCGGCTGCTGCCACAGAAAAGCAGCCAGTTGCGAGAACTGCTGCTGACGGAAGCGGATGCCTTTCTCGACCCCCTTCCTCCCGACACCAGTCGGGTATTGGCCTATGCATATCCGGCAACCAATCCGTTGCCGGAATTACAGATCCATGTCGAACGGCGCCCATCCCGCGCGGAGGTCAGTGAACTGCTCAGCGTCAACCTGCAAAGCGGAAATCTGCTCATATTCAGTAATCAGGTGCAGGTTCAGGTACTTTATAGCGGCCTCAAACAACTCAACCTGAGCATCCCCGACAGCCTGGCCGGTAAAATTCAAATCAAAACCACCGGATATTCCCTGCTGCCGGACAAAAACAACCCCGAGCCAGCACCGGAAGGATGGCAAAACTGGCTCATCCGCGGCGAAAAAGAATTCTTTGGACGCCAAAGTTTGACACTGGACTGGCAACTGGAAACCGGCGAACTCCTGCCCGGCGACACAAAAACCATGCAATGCCCGCACCTGCGTTTCGCCAAAGTCGACCGCTCCTGGGGACAGGTCATCCTGCTGAAAGGCGAAATGAGCGATTTGACGGCAGTCAGCAGCGAAAAACTGCTGGCTATCGATCCCCGCTTTGATCTGCGCGACGGCCTGAAAATGCCGGATGCTGCGGCCGCTTTCGAATTTCATGGGGACTGGTCATTAAGTGTGGCTCTTTCCCGATATCAGAATGCACCGGTCAAGAGCAGCAGCATCGAGCGCGCTCTGGTTCGCATGGTGCAAACCCGTAATGGGCAGATCAGCGTGCAGGTCGTCTGCAATCTGCGCAGCATGCGTCAGCGACTCGAATTGAAACTCCCGCCAGAAGCGCGTTTTGACAACAATCCTCTGCGACTGGGCAACCGCATTGTCCCGCTCGAAAAAGGCGACGAAGGCCAGTTCTTTGTGCCGCTGGTCAGTCTTCAGCAGGGCGAAAACTTCCTGCTCGAGCTGCGCTATGTGCTGCCGCCCGAAAGCAAAGGTTTTCCTATCCCGGTTTTTCCGGATGACAGCGCCATTCAGCAAGTCTATCTGTCGGTTTACCTGCCACAGGATCGCTCTCTGCTGGGAAAATCCGGGGACTGGAATCCCGAAAACATCTGGGTACTGCGCGGTGCATTGGCCTTCTATCCACGGGCAAAATTATCCTCCGCGGAATTGCTCAGCTGGGTACGTCAGGGCATCTATCCCGCCGGAAAAGCTCCGGATGACAACCTCGACAATTTTGTTGTCGACGGGCAGGCCCTGCTGTATTCGGCACTGCATCCGGAAACTACGGAAGCCGGCCTGCTGCAGCTGCGCACATCGCCCTCCTGGCTCTGCAAGGGCATTGTCCTGATTCTGATCATTGCCGTCGGACTGCTGCTCTGCAAAGCAAGTCTCTACTGCAAACTGCTGAGCCTGGGCTGCATCGCTGCCATCCTCGGACTGCTGGCCATCTTCCTGCCAAACCTGCTTTCCGCGCTGATCAGCAATGCCTCAGCACTGGCCGCTATCATCGTCCTCTTCGCCTGGTTCCTCTTCTGGCTGAAATCCCCACACCCCGA
>JAQVUB010000301.1 GCA_028699735.1 Lentisphaeria bacterium
CCCTTGTCAAACTGCATGCCTTCAACCACATCCAGAGTCGTCTCGATGGTCTTAGCTTCCTCAACGGTGATGGTGCCGTCTTTGCCGACTTTATCCATAGCATCGGCCAGAATTTCGCCAATACCGGCTTCCGAATTGGCAGAAATGGAGGCAACCTGAGCAATCTGATCGCGACCTTCAACCTGAACGGCCATCTTTTGCAGCTCATCAACCATCGCAGCAACCGCTTTGTCAATGCCGCGTTTCAGAGAAATCGGGCTGGCACCGGCTGTCACGTTCTTCAGACCTTCACGGAAAATCGCTTCCGCAAGCAGAGTCGCGGTCGTGGTACCGTCACCGGCATTGTCATTGGTCTTGCTGGCGACTTCCTTCACCGTCTGCGCACCCATGTTTTCAAAGGGATTTTCCAATTCGATCTCTTTGGCAACCGTAACGCCGTCCTTGGTCACTGTCGGAGAACCGAATTTCTTGTCGATAATGACGTTGCGTCCTTTCGGGCCAAGTGTGGTTTTCACCGCTTTGCTGAGGGTGCTGACGCCAGCCAGCAGGGCTTGACGTCCGGCGTTATCATACTTAATTTGCTTTGCAGCCATGTTTGTCTTCTCCTGATAATTTCTTTAGGGTTATGGGTTGAGTGGTTTGTTCAGCAGACTTTTGCGAGGATATCGCTGGAGTTCAGGATTTTGTATTCCTTGTCGTCGATTTTGATTTCGGTGCCGCCGTATTTGGAGGTCAGGACGATATCGCCGACAGCGACTTCCGGTTTCTGCAGTTTGCCGTTGTCATCCAGTTTTCCGGGACCGACTGCGACAACCTTGGCCTGTTGCGGTTTTTCCTTGGCGCTGTCAGGGATATAAATACCGCCCTTTACCACTTCCTGTTCTTCGATGGCTTCCACGAGAACACGGTCACCCAGAGGTTTGATGTTTACTGCCATGTTACTTCTTCCTTTCTTTTTGGTTTCTCGACTCTCGGGATATCTCCCGCTTGCAAATTGCAATATGGATGGAACTTCCGGAAGGTTGCCCTTCCGGAAACTCCGTACTGCTGCTGTTTACTTGCTCTCCACGTCAATGACGTCATCATCCGCGGGCTTGCCCGCACCGGGTGCCCCGGCGCCACCAGCCTGATTTTTCATTTGCTCGGCAAACTGGTTGGGGTCAAAGCCGCCTGCTCCGCCTTGGGGATTCACATTCTTGTAGAGCTCCTGGGCGAAGGCATGCATATTACCTTCAATCTCCTTCATGACCTCTTTCATCCGTTCCGTGTCGTTGGCTTCGACTGCCTTTTTCAGCTTCTCGATCCCATCAACAATCGGAGCTTTGATGTTTTCAGGAATCTTGTCGCCGTTGTCTTTCAGCTGGCGTTCCGTCTGATAGATAAGAGATTCTGCGCTGTTTTTGGTGTCGATCTGATCGCGCTGCTTCTTGTCCTCCTCAGCATGAGCCTGAGCATCATTGACCATTTGCTTGATCTGATCCTCACTCAATCCGGAACTGGCAGTGATGGTGATCTTCTGCTCTTTGCCGGTGCCAAGATCCTTGGCGGAAACATTCAAAATCCCGTTGGCATCAATATCAAAGGTCACCTCAATCTGAGGCACACCTCGCGGCGCCGCCGGAATCTCGTCGAGGCGGAAACGTCCGATCGTCTTGTTTGCGGAAGCCATCTGGCGTTCCCCCTGCAAAACATGGATATCCACCGAGGGCTGACTGTCAGCAGCGGTGCTGAAGATTTCACTTTTCTTGGTAGGGATTGCGGTATTGCGTTCAATCAGGCGAGTAAAGACTCCGCCAAGGGTTTCGATACCCAGTGACAGGGGTGTGACATCCAGCAGGATGACATCATTGACTTCACCCTTGAACACCCCCCCCTGAATAGCCGCACCAACTGCCACCACTTCATCCGGATTCACACCCTTGTTCGGGACTTTTTTGAAGGTTTCTTCAGCCAGCTTCTGGATGCGCGGCATACGGGTCATACCACCGACCAGGATCACTTCATCAATTTCAGCGGCGGACAGGTTGGCATCGCGCAGGCAGTTCAGGCAGGGAGTCGCCGAGCGGTTGGACAATTCGTCGGTGAGCTGTTCAAGTTTTGAACGGCTTAAGGTCTGTGTCAAGTGTTTTGGCCCGCTCTGATCCGCCGTAATAAACGGCAAATTGATTTCGGATGTCGTGCTGCTGGACAATTCGCATTTGGCCTTTTCCGCAGCTTCTTTGAGTCGTTGCAGAGCCATCGGATCCTGGCGCAGGTCAATGCCATTGTCACGCTTGAATTCGGTAACCAGCCAGTTGATGATCGCTTCGTCAAAATCATCACCGCCGAGGTGGGTGTCTCCATTGGTCGCTTTAACTTCAAAAACACCGTCACCCAGTTCAAGAATCGAAATGTCGAAGGTACCGCCGCCCAGGTCGTAAACGGCAATCTTCTCATCTTTCTTCTTGTCCAAACCATAGGCTAGAGATGCCGCCGTAGGCTCATTGATGATCCGCTTGACTTCCAGCCCGGCAATACGCCCGGCATCCTTGGTCGCCTGACGCTGACTGTCGTTGAAATATGCAGGAACCGTAATTACGGCTTCACTGATCGTTTCACCAAGATACGCTTCCGCATCCGTCTTCAACTTCTGCAAAATCATCGCAGAAATTTCCGGCGGAGAAAAGGTCTTGTCCCCAATTTTCACATGGGCATCCCCATTTTTGGCCGCTACAAGCTGATAAGGAACCAGATGCAGCTCCCGCTGAATTTCGTTGAATTTCCGCCCCATGAAACGCTTGATCGAAAAAATCGTCTGCGTCGGATTGGTCACCGCCTGGCGTTTGGCCTGGGCGCCCACAAGACGCTCCCCATTCTTAGTGAAAGCGACGACTGAGGGAGTTGTACGGCTGCCCTCTGCATTCGGAATGACCACCGGCTCTCCGGCTTCCATCACCGCCATACAGGAGTTCGTTGTTCCCAAATCAATGCCTAGAATCTTGCTCATATGTTAACCTGCCTTTCCCAATTCGCGGTTAAACCGCTGTGTTCATACAAAAAAAGACTTGCCATTAGCCTTAGCAAATCGCATGCCAACTGATGGGAAAAGGGAAATCACATCCGCAGAAACAATAAAATCTTTGCAGAATACACTCTAAAGACTTCCACAGCAACAGGTGAAATAACAGGCGCCTGAAAAGCGCCCTCCTCAGGGAAAGTGACAGACTGTGACAGAGTTCGGGCAAACGGCTGTCCCACTGTGACAAGCTGTCACAGTTCGGCCTTGTATTGCGACAGTGAAAGCGGTAACGGTAGATTTTTTTTTGAACAACGAAAAGCACGAACGGACACGGAAAAAAAATTATGACAAGTACGACGCATGCAAGAAGTTAACGCTACGACCATGAATTTTTTTTCGTGTCCGTTCGTGCTTTTCGTGGTAAAAAAATTGACGTATTACTTTGCCAGACGGATGCCGCGAAGGGTGAAAGCATCCGACCCGGCTTCCAGACCGGGAATATTTTGCATAAAATAAGCCGCATCTCCACCGACGGCGATGATTCGGCTCTGATGGAGTCCGGGTACCTGCCGTGTTTGGTCAATAATCTGGCGGACTGCGCCGATGATTCCAAGGTCTACCCCGGCAGCAATGGCAGCGGCAGTGGTCAGCCCCAGCGGCGGAGGACATTCCTGCTGCATGGGGATTTCCGGCAATTGTGCAGTGAAGGCAGCCAGACTTCGGCGCGACATAGCCCGCCCGGGCAGGATAGCCCCCCCCCGGAATACGCCCTCCGCATCGATCGCCTCACTGGTGACACAGGTGCCGCAGTCAAGAACCAGAACCGGCCCGGTTGCCAGAGAATATGCTGCTGCCGCATTGGCCATGCGATCCGCTCCAAGCGTACGCACATCATAGCGGGAAAAGTCGATTTCCGGATAGGATACGGAGCTGATAAACAAAATTTGCCCCGGATATCGCTTTTGCAAGAGTTGCTGCACAGCCGGAACGACGCAGGCGGCTTTTGCCGACCAGTTGGCACCCTGCTGATCCAAGAGGAGCAGGTTGCCCAGTTGCAGCAAATCAGCCGTTGGCAGGGTTACAAGCAATTCGATACCGCTTGCGTCATCTCTTGCAATCTGCGTATGAGTATTGCCAATGTTTAAAAGGAATCGCATGATCTGTTTGTCACCGAGTGAGTTTTTTGCGGGTTGCAGTTGCGGTGCCGGGTACCTGCCATTAGATTAT
>JAQVUB010000302.1:0-1132 GCA_028699735.1 Lentisphaeria bacterium
CCGGATTGCCGTTTTTTTGCGCAATTCTTCCCGTAATGCTAGCCATTTGTTCACTGGAGTCGGTGTTCCTTCCTTATCAGGGTGACGCAGGAGGTCGAGTTCGAGGTCGATCATCGCCTCTGGCCACTCTAAGGCAAAGCCATCGCAAGTCACATGTTCCAGTTCAGCAATTGTACAGAACCGGAAATAACCGTATCGGTCAAAAGGAAGAACAAACTTTTCTCCGTTATTGAGTTCCACTGTAAGGAAATCACGACTGATATCCGTCAATTGTGCTTCAATGCAGGGCATTCCAATACTCCTTGATTTTACGTTTGTTGTCTAGTGCATATTCTACAAGACGCTTCCGGTCGGCTCCGGATAGTTTGCCATGACCTTCTATCTCAAATGTTCCGTCCAGATAGAACCGGATACTCATTCCAGTTTTTTTTGCATGAAAGTGAATCGGCAAGTGATCATTCAAATAAATCGTAATCGCCCAACCGTTCACAATCTCAAAGATTGGCATCTTGAAAAATCCTTTTGCAACTGATGACAATATAACCCATCATGGTAGGTTATCAAATTTTTTCAGAAAGGTGGCTGGTCATCAGGCCAATGATTTTTTATGGAAATACGGGGAATTAAACAAAGCCCGGGTCTGGCGGGAGCATATTTCCGCTTGCGGCAGACGTAGCCAATTCATCGCAGCGGTTGTTCATTGGGTTGTTGGCATGTCCTTTGACCCAATGCAGCTCGAGTTGGTGGGGTTCTGCGGCTTTCAGCAGGCGTTGCCAGAGATCCTGGTTGAGCACACTGGTTTTGTCGCTTTTTCGCCAGCCATGAGTCTGCCAGCTTTTCAGCCAGCCCTTGGTGAAAGCATGAACGAGATATTTTGAGTCGGAATACAATTGCACCAGGCAGGGTTCGTTGAGCGCTTCCAGGCCGGTGATGGCGGCAAAGATTTCCATGCGGTTGTTGGTGGTTCTGGCAAAGCCACCGGATAGTTCTTTGCGGTGCTCTTTATATTTCAGGATGACGCCATAGCCCCCGGGACCGGGATTGCCTTTGCAGGCACCATCGGTGTAGATGTGGACTTCTTTAAGAGGCATGATTCTAGCTGTTTTGCAAATGCGAGAGTGAAACGGGTAAC
>JAQVUB010000302.1:1232-4214 GCA_028699735.1 Lentisphaeria bacterium
CCATGAAATTTTTTCGGGTCGTCAGTGTCTTTCGTTGTAAAAAAATACCACTGCCACCCAGCATCATTGATGTATTACTTATTTTGACATGATTTGGTCATAATGGATTTCGGCCGGCGGTTTTGGCAGGGCCTGCTGGTTTTGCATGGCCTCGTTGAGTTCAGCCTCGGCATCCGGGTCGTTCCACCAGTATGCCGTGCTTTCATCGCTGTATTTGCCGATCAGGGTGGGGGGGACACCGAATTTATTCCAGTAAAGCAGGCGGGTATAGTTCAGATTCCAGAGCAGGGCATAGGGATGCTGTTCAAAGATCAGCTGATCGATCTGACGGACAATCTGATGCCGCTCGGCCACATTGAAGACCGTTTTCTGCTTTTCGATCAATGCATCGATGCGGGGATCTTTCAGGCCGGTGATATTGGAGCTGCCGGGGCGATCTGCTTCCCGTGAAGACCAGAGGTGTTCCGGGTTTTTGAAGAGTCCGGCACCCCAGGCTGCCCAGGTCATGTCGAAATTGAAATCGTCCATGTCTTTGGCCCAGGCAGACCAGTCCTTGTTCTGGATATTCATGTTAACGCCGACGGTCTTCAGTGCTTCCTGAAAGGGCGCCAGAAATTTGTCGGTGGAACTGTCCCTTGATAAAAAATTAAAGGTGAAGGGGCGCCCGCTTTTTTCCAGAATTCCATTTTGTGGATTAGCGGTCCAGCCAGCCTCTTTGAGCAGATTTCGTGCGGCATCGAGATCGAACGTCACCAGTTTGTTGGGGCAGGGATTTTGAGCATCGTAGAGGTCTTCAAAATAGGACCGGTGCAAGAAGTACTGATCATACATCATGGTTTTGTTCATCATCGGGCGGTTGATCAGGTGCGCCATTGCTTTGCGCACGCGAACATCATCAAAGGGAGTGCGGCGCATATTCATGGCAAAACCCTGAAAACCGACCGGTTTGTGATTGTAAACAGCCTGTTTGACAATCCAGTTGTTGCGAACCGCAGACAGCTTGTCTTCAATTTTGTACCACTGGCTGGCAGTATAAACCGCAAATACGTCAATTTCACCCTTCTTGAAGGCCTCAAAGGCATTTTCTCGATCTTCGAAGAAGCGGTATCGGATCTGGTCGAAATTAAAGATGCCCTGAAGGGAGGGCCAGTCATTGCGCCACCAATCCCGGCGTCGTTCCAAAAGCAGAAAGAGCCCCTCGCGCAACTCTTTGAAACGCCATGCACCCGAAACTACTGGAAAGGAAAAATTGATTTTATTGAAATCCTGGTTTTGGAAGACGTGTTTGGGGAGGATGGCAAAGCCGCCCGCAGCACCCAGATTCTGCCAGTGGACTTCTTTGGCCCGGAAACGGATCGCTTTCCCGTCGTCGATAATTTCCGGTGGGTGCAGGCGTTCCAGGCTGAGTTTATGCGGGCCGGTGAGGTTGGCGGGGTCGACAATGGCCTGATAGGTCCAGGCAACGTCTTCGGCAGTGACCGGTCTTCCATCGCTCCAGCGCGCTTTCGGATCGAGCCAGAAGGTGAAGACGAGTTTGTCTTCGGATATGCTCCATTTTTCGGCCAGGCAGCGGTCATATTCGAGGGTTTGCGAATTCATATCCAGCAAAGACTCATAGAAGCTGCCGAAAATCTGTGAACTCATCGTATTGTTATCGAGGTAATAATTCAGACTTTTCGGGGAAGGTCCGAGATATTCACAGATGGAGCCGCCTTGCATTGCATAGGGGCTGGCAATCGGATCGGGCTGGTCTGTCGAACTCTTTTGTGGGAAAAAATCCTGGGCAGCGAGAGAAAAAACACTCAAGCAGAAAAGAAAGGCGAGAAATCGGATCATAATGCAGAGCTCCTTTAAACAACGAAAAGACCCGAAAAAGCGCGAAATTTTCGAGTGCTTTCGTGTTTTTCGTTGTAAAAAAACTTTCGTCGTTCAGAGGCAGGTTTCTGGTGCCAGGAAGTAGATTTTACCGGGTTCGGGGTTGAAATTGCGAGTGGGCAGGACGCCTTCGATGCGCAGGGCAGCTGGCGCTTTCATGGAGAAGATGAAATCCATGAACGAGGGTGCAAAGGAGAAGCGGATGACGGCTGCTCCGGGAGCCTGAGCCAATTCCCGGGCTTTGGCGACCGCATCCTCAAAGTAGCCCAGCTGATCAACGAGCCCCAGCTCGAGGGCGGCGCTTCCGGAAAGCACTCTGCCATCCCCGAATGCGGAAGAGGCGACCGCATCGGCATCCTGGAAAGCTTCACGGCCATCCGCGACGACCTGGCAGAATTCCCGGAAGGTGCTTTGCACCATAGCCTGGACATAGGTTTTCTCCTGTTCGCTGTGTTCGCGGGTGGGGCTGAGCATATCCTTCATGCTGCCGGAACGGTAGACTTCCGGATGCACACCGATTTTCTGCAACAGTTCCTGGATTCGATACGAGCTGATGATGACGCCGATGCTGCCGGTGAAGGTCATGCGGTTGGCAATGATCCAGTCGCTGCCTGAAGCGATGAAGTATCCGCCGCTGGCGGCCAGGGAGCGCATGCAGGTGACTACAGGTTTGCCAGCTTCCCGGCAGGCTTTGACCTGATGCAGAATTTCATCACTGGCGACGACTTCGCCGCCGGGAGTATCCATATCCAGCAGGATGGCGACGACATTGCTGTCTTCGCGGGCGGCACTTAATTCGGCGGCAATGCGCCTTGCCGAGGCATTATTGAAATTATTTTCGTAGAGGATGATTCCCTTGACATCAATCACCGCAATTTCGCGGTTTTCACCCGCTTCGGCTGGCAAAACCTGTTTTTTGCTGATGCGGTCTTCGGAGCCGGTCATGGTTGAGCCGAAGGCAGGCCCCTTTTCGGCAAGCGTTTGAAAGGAACTCATACAACCCTTACCGAGCATAAGAAGGAGAGCTACAAGAAGGATCAGCATTCCAGCCATCAGCAGAAAAGCAGTCAGGCACCCCCCCATGAAGGAGGAACCTTTTTTCTCACG
>JAQVUB010000303.1 GCA_028699735.1 Lentisphaeria bacterium
ACACCGGCGCTCCATATTCCCTCCGACACATGTTAACAAGGAGGGAAGTGACCACATAGGGTTGATGGTACGAGCATGAAATTTTCCTAAACGATCTTTTACCTCAACGCAACAACCTTAAAAAAAATTTTCGAGTCTTTTTGTGTTTTTCGTTGTTAAAAAATAGGTTGTGGACGCCAGTCCACCCCAAGCGGTTTGGTGCTTTTCGTGGTTAAAAAAAAACCGCTCCGTTTGAGGAGCGGTTTGATCATCCGGCAAAAGACTCAATGTTTAAAGTCATAGAGACCGCGCACTTCGTTTGCCCGGACGGGTTGCCCATCCGGTTTGACCAGACGGACATTGACGAAGATCATCAGGTTGGTTTTAACGCCACGTTCACCTTTGCTGGTGAAAAGACGCCCAAGCAATGGGATGCTGCCCAGCAGAGGGATGCGGTCTTCAAAGCGCTCCATACGTTCACCAATCATACCCCCGAGAACAATCGTCTCATTGTCATAGACAATCACCTTGGTATTGACTTCACGTTTAGACAGAATCGGCATTTTCATCGGAACCGTGACATTCTGCCCGCTCATGATCATGCTGTAGCTGTAATCCTCCCAGTCGACAAAATCAATGACCTGAGGAACCAGATCCAGATCGACGGAATATTCATCGGCAGACACATTTGGCGTGACATCCAGGATGACACCAAGTTCCGTTTCCTCACCAAGTTCCGGAATGGAAGGAGTATAACTGGTGACGTTACCAGCATCCCCGGTGTCTGTCTCAATCTCAGGTTCTGTCCAGCTTTCCGGGAAGTAGCGAATCTTAACCATTTTCAACTGAGCCGTTTTGCCGCTGATCGTAGTCACTTTTGGAGAAGACAGCACATCGGTATGAGTTTCCTGCTCGATCGCATGAATGACCGTCGAAAATGCATAGTTGCCTAAGATCGAATACACCGACATCAGGCCGTCACTGACCACGGTATCAGAAAAGAAGGTATTGGCAAAACGCAGACCCGTGCTGATCGCACTGTCTTTAGCCATCCCCATCTGAAAATTGGAACCTTTATTCCCTAAACCAGTATTGGAACCCGTAACATCACTAAAAAGAAAATGATTGCCACTGCCTGTACCGGAATCATAGCTTACCCCGCCGCCCATCAGACTCCACTCAAAGCCCAAAGTATCCATATCGGTTTGAACGACCTCAACAAATTTGGCCTCGATGGTGACCTGTGCCGGAATATCGTTGATTTCATCCAGAATTTTGCGAATACGCTGATGATTTTCTGGCGTGTGATGGACGATCAATTTGCCGGATCTGGCGAAAAACTTAATCCGTGAGCCGACCAGCATCGGAACGCCCATTTCCGAAAATTCCGTTTGCACATCAACGAAATATTTGACTGACTCCCCACTCTCCCCCTCCGAATCATCATCGTCATCATCGTCATCATCGTCGTCATCGTCGTCGCCAGATTTCAACTGCAGCTTTGATAATTTTTTCCGGGTACGCTGTGAATCGAAAACGCCTGCTGCTACACTGTAATAGCGCGTTTCCATCTGATCCATGACAATACTTTTATGAGCCACCAGCACAGCGGATTCAGCGACCTTGACATTCAGACCATAGCCCATGGACAGATACGTCAGGACTTCGCGAGGAGTTACATTGGTTAAATTCAGATTGACGGGCTTCTCCTCCAAGTTTTCCATTGGGGTTGCTGCTTCTGCAGGGGCGGCAGGAGCCATCCCTAAATCCTGGGCGGCAAAATCACCAAACATATCGGCACCTTCCGCAGCGGCAGGCATACCAGCGCCGCCCTGATCCAGTCCCATTCCCAATTCATCATTTACGCCACGTTGCTCGACAATCGTCTGCTGAGCAGCCTGACTGGCAGACATCGCCGTTAACAGAGCAACAATATTAACGCCAACTCCATCGGGATCCGCCTCTTTGATTTTCCGAGGAAGAATTTCATTGAGCACATCTTTAAGCGTATCATTATCAAAGACAATTTTCGGCAGAATAATATTATCCAGCTTTTTATTGATACCCTGGCTGTCATCGGTACGGCGGATCGTGCGGGTATCAAAACCATCAACAGCCCCACTCATCAAGGGGGTAACCGGCTCCGACCAGCGCCAACGTACTTCAGCAAGACGTTCCTTCAGCATCGTCTCCAACTTCACGTCCGCAACTTTTTTCAATTCCTCATTAATGCGGGCAAGATTGCGAATGGCAGTCAGTTCAAACGGATCTTCCAAAAGAACCTGCTCAAAACACTCCCGTGCCTGGGCATATCGGCGATTGTCCAGAAAAATCCGCCCCTCTTCCAGTTTGACTTTGATTTTGTAGTCACGTTCGGCAATATCGGGAATGACTGTTTGAATGGCTGTCTCATTTTTGAATTCCAACTCCGAACGTAAAGCCTGCAAGTTTTTAACATCTCGGTCAATGCGATCCAGCAAATCAGCATCCCGGGGAAGATCACCAAATTCGGTCATCCGGGCGCTGCTTAATTCTCCAATAGCATCATCGATTTTGCCAGGCCCCGTACCTACCGGATTTTTTTCCGCCTGCATTCGATAAATTTTCGCAATCTCGATACAGGCATGCACACGGTAATTTTCACATTTGCGCAAAACATCACGGGCACGTTCATTCTGGCTCTCTGCCAACTTTGCAACCATGCCTGCCGCCTCACGAGCCTTGTTTTTTACGTCCGTATACAGTTTATAGGCTTCCTCAAGATTGCCGGCACTGAATTTCCGGGACGCCTGAAAAACCAGTTTCGTGGCATCTTCGATCGAAGCATCGGCTTCCTTGCAGGCATTCTCGGCGATGGTCACCAGCTCGGAACGACGCGCCTTCTCCTGAGCAGCAAGAACCGCTCCGCGAACAACTTTGATTCGTCCACTCACAGAGGAAACCTGACGGATCATTTTCTCGCCTTCTGGTTTTTCCGCTTCCCCTGCCTTACCCAAAAAGCGGAAAATCATCGCATTGACATTGGAAAAATGTTTTTCAGCAGTCTGACACTGGCTGGATGCATCCTGTAAATTCTGGCCGTCAAGCGCCTTTTCAGCGGCTTCCAGAGCGATCATGCCTTCCGCATAACTTTTCGCAGCGCGTGCAAGATACTCCTCTGAGCTCAATTCTGGAAGCTCTTCTGAAACGGCTTCCTCATCACTCTTCAACTTGTTTTCAAGTTGCTGGATCGCTTCAAGGTCCACTTCACTATTTGCAGCATCCTCGGTCTGAGCAGACATCTGAAACAGGCAGAAAAACGAGAGCAAAAAAAGCAAGGTAATTCCGCCAAACAACTTTTGAATTTTATTCTTTACTTTTGCCATAGAATGTGTTACGACTTCCGACCGAAGCAGTCCGGACGGGAAGTCCCCTTCTGATTAGTTATGCCAAATGAACAACTATGATTAACAACAAATTTAAACGAAAAAATGCATCAGCGCCGCAGGGGCTGCCTTCTGAAATTGCCTGGCTGGTTGAAACCTGCTTCGCCAGTATTGCGCTGCAAGCCTGAACCTTCCACCTCTGGAAGGAAATCCTTTTTGACATCTAATGGGTTGATCGAGAACTCCCCCGTTACTTTCCCCTTCTCTGCATCCAGCTGGCCAACGACTAAATCATCACGGCCAGTACCACTGAGAATACGGTAAAATTCCCGGCTGGGAACACCGGCTTTCATTTTTTCAAGGAAAAATTCTTCGCCGATTTTACGGTTTATAAAGAACTTCCGGCTGTTGCGGTCACGAGAGGCCAGGTAAAGCATTTGTGCGGTGGGGATATCCTCCTCAACGACTTCTCCACTGGGCATAGTATAACGCTTCCCTTCACTGCTTTCAACTGTAACCGCGTCTTTTGCTTCATTTACACTGACAATTTTATAGCCGGAAACAATTTCCTCATTGAATTTCACCGACTGGCGGGCGCCACGCCCTACAATGAACTCCATTTTCCAGTCGGATTTGATCTCACTGTCCAGGGTACGCACACGGACAAATTGAAAAGGAAGCCTGCGTTTACCGACCTGTATGACACGCAAGAGCATTGCCAAGGCCGGAAACTCATCGGGGTCATCCATGGCAGTTTTGGCTCGGTATTCTTCGAGATTGAGGAAGCTATCCCCGTCATAATCAAAATAGGCATCATAGGGATCCAGGTAATTAAGAAACTCCCATTGTTGCTCTTCCAGATCAGG
>JAQVUB010000304.1 GCA_028699735.1 Lentisphaeria bacterium
TGGCGCATACCTATCAGCCTGCTGAAATCCAGGATGTAGCGGATTATGTAGGGGATTCCTACGGGTTAAGCGTTGAAGCCACGCGTCTTGAAAAAGCGGATTTGATTGTCTTCTGCGGGGTTTCCTTCATGGCTGAAACCGCCGCCATCCTGAATCCCGGGCGTAAAGTCATCATGCCGGATCCGGATGCCGGCTGCCCGATGGCCGATATGATCAGCGGCGAACAGCTGCGCCAGTTCAAGGCAAAACATCCCGGCGCAAAAGTCGTCTGCTATGTGAATTCCACCGCGGAAGTCAAAGCGGAAAGCGATGTCTGCTGCACTTCATCCAATGCCGTAAAAATCGTTTCCAGCCTGGGGGCAGACTGTGATATTATTTTCGTACCGGATCAGTTCCTCGGAAAATTCGTCGAACAGAAACTGGGGCGCAAACTGATCCTCTGGGATGGGTATTGCCCGGTTCATGAACAGCTCTCAGGTGAAACCACCCGGAAAATCAAGGCACGCCATCCGGGCATCCCGCTGATGGTGCACCCGGAAACCCGCCCGGAAGTCCAGCAACAGGCCGAATTCGTCCTCTCCACCGGCGAAATGCTGACGCTGGTAAAAAACAGCCCGGAACCCAGATTCCTGGTCGGTACTGAGGAAGGCATCCTGCACGCATTGCGCAAAGCCGCTCCGGACAAGGAATTCATTCATCTTTCCGGCTGCCTGCTGTGCCCGGATATGAAAAAGACCAACCTCGAAAAACTGCTGCATTCTCTGCAAACAGAGGAAACGGTGATTACAGTCCCTGAATCCATTGCCTTGCGGGCGCGACATTCGATTGAGGCAATGATCCGTCTCAGCAAGTGAAAAGAACTCTGACCCGCCTGGTTATGCGTCAGTTATGCTGGAAACTGCGGAATTCTTTTTGAACAACGAAAAGCACAAAACGCCCCGAAAAAATTTCATGGAAGCGGCGTTGACTGTTAGCATGCGTCGTTCTTCCCATGAAATTTTTTCGGGTCGTTTTGTGCTTTTCGTTGTAAAAAAAATACCACTGTCAACCACATCATTTGACGCATCCCTCCCTCTGGTTATTGCCGGCCATCCCACGTAAAACTATGCTTGATTTTTCGCAATACGACGCTTTTATATTCGACTGGGACAATACGATAGCGGCAACCGAGCCAATGCATATCGAAGCGATGGTGCGCACCATGCGGGATTTGGCCGGCTACGAAATGACCTATGCCGATTGCCTGGATTTCATCGGCAGCACCAGCGCTGCTCTGGCAGAAAAGATCTTTGCCCGGCTTTGCATTGCAGATATAGCCCCGTTACAGGTGACCGAATACAAAGCTGCACTTCTGCGCCGGCAGGAACTCGACCTCAGACTTTTTCCGGGCGTGCAGAAATTCCTTGAATACTGGAGCAGGCGCAAAAAACTCGCGTTGGCCAGCAACTCCTCAAGGGAATTCATTGACCGTTGCCTGGCTGCCTGCGGACTGGAAAAGTATTTCAGCTGTATCGTCACGATCAGCGAAGCCGGTATCCGCAAACCGGATCCCGCCATGCTGCATATGGCGGCAAATGCGCTCCACTGCCTCCCGGAACGAACCCTGGTCTTTGAAGACTCTGATACCGGGCTCGAGGCCGCCGCCAATGGCGGCTTCCCGGCAGTCCTCGTACTGAATCCCGGCAACCCCCTGCCAAGCGTACTGCCGGCACAATTGCCTATGCATACCTGGGAACAATTGCTGATCTATACTGACGCAGCAATTAGTCAGTGAAGCTGTAACAGTGGAATTCTTTTTGAACAACGAAAAGCTCGAAGCGACCCGAAAAAATTTCATGGGATACGGCTTTGACTGTGGAAATGTGTTGTTCATCCCATGAAATTTTTTCGGGTCGCTTCGTATCTTTCGTTGTAAAAAAAGCTTCACTTGACGTATTACCCGGAGTCTGGTGCCTCAGAGGAAGTTCGTCTTCCTGCTTTTCAAGAAGTGCTTGATCATATATATTAAGTTCTTCTCATATTTTGGTGATATTCTTTTGGCATATAAAAAAAGGAGATTGGATTCCAATGAACAAGAAAACGATTCGTGATATTGATTTACGTGGCAAGAAAGTGATTATGCGGGTTGATTTCAATGTGCCTTTGAATGAGGCCGGTGAGATCACGGATGACACCCGTATCAAGGCCGCTCTGCCGAGCATCAACCATATTCTCGAACAGGGTGCGGCCCTGACTCTGATGAGCCACTTGGGCCGTCCGAAAGGCAAAGGCTATGAAAAGGAATTCAGTCTCAAGCCAGTGGCGGATTATCTGGCCAAACTGACCGGGCGCTGCATCAAATTCAGTGCGGACTGCATGCAGGCCGATGCTGACGTGGCTGCCCTCAAGCCCGGCGAAATCCTGATGCTCGAAAACACCCGCTTTTACAAAGCCGAAGAAGGCAAGGCCAAGAAAACGGACGAAATGAGCGATGAGGAATACGCCGTCAAAAAGGCGGAGATGAAGGCAAAGAAGGCGGAGATGGCGGAAAAACTTGCCAGCTATGGAGAAGTCTATGTCAATGACGCATTTGGCACTGCCCATCGAGATCATGCTTCGACGGCCTCGATCTGCAAATTCATGAAGAAGAAAGGCGCTCCCTGTGTGGCGGGTTTCCTGATGCAGAAGGAACTCGAATATCTTGGTTCCGCTGTGGAAAATCCGCAAAAGCCATTTTTGGCGATCATCGGCGGCGCCAAGGTTTCCGGCAAGCTGGAAGTGTTGCAGAGCCTGATGAAGAAGGTGAATACGATCCTGATCGGCGGCGGTATGGCCTATACCTTCCTCAAAGCACTCGGATACAACATCGGAAAATCACTTTGCGAAGACGATTTGCTCGAAACCGCCAAAAAAACCCTTGACGACGCCAAAGCCGCCAACGTCAAATTCCTGTTGCCGGTTGACAACATCGCCGCAGATAAATTCGACGCCGAGGCCAATACCCAGGTCGTCTGCCATAATATCCCGGACGGCTGGATGGGGCTCGATATCGGCCCGGAAACCTGCAAACTCTACGCGGCAGAAATCAAAGCCGCAAAAACCATCGTCTGGAACGGCCCCATGGGATGCTTCGAAATGGAAAAATTTGCCGGCGGCACCACAGCAGTCTGCATTGCCGTGGCGGATTCCGGTGCAGTCAGCATCATTGGTGGCGGCGATTCAGTCAGTGCAGTCAATCAGAGCGGACTGGCAGACAAAATGTCGCATATCTCTACCGGCGGCGGAGCCAGTCTGGAATTTCTTGAAGGCAAGGAACTGCCCGGCTGCAGCGCACTGGACGATAAATAATTCTTTTTTAACAACGAAAAAACACGAACACCCACGAACTTTAGGAGAAACTGATGTCCCGTCGAAAACTGATTGCCGGCAACTGGAAGATGAATAAAACCGCCGCAGAAGGCGTTGCTCTGATCAAGGAAATCAAGGCCCAATTTACCGAGTGTGGCTCCAGCAAATGCTGTGCCAATGCCCCGGAAATTCTGGTCTGCCCTCCCTTTACGACTTTAGCTGCGGTGCTTGCCGAAGCTCAGGGTTGTTCCTGCATGAAAGTCGGCGCGCAGAATGTGCACTGGGCCGAAAAAGGAGCCTTCACCGGAGAAATTTCCGCGGCCATGCTGAAGGAAATGGGCATTGAATACGTGCTGACCGGCCACAGCGAACGCCGGCAGTATTTCGGCGAAACCGATGAAAGCGTCAATCAGCGCACGAAAGCCGCGCTGTCAGCCGGACTGTCCGTGATTATCTGCGTTGGGGAAACTGAAACCGAACGCAACAAGCAGGTGACCAATGCGGTACTCGAACGCCAGGTGCGCTGGGGGCTGTCCGATATAACTGCTGAACAGATGAAAAACATTGTCATTGCCTACGAACCGGTCTGGGCTATTGGCACGGGCAAAACGGCCTCGGATGCCGATGCTCAGGCAGCTCATGCTTTTATCCGCAATCTGCTGAAACAGATGTTCTCCTGCCCCTGTGTGGCAGACAACACCCGCCTGCTCTACGGCGGAAGCATGAATGCCGCTAATGCCGCCGGCCTGCTGGCACAAGCGGATATCGATGGAGGACTGATCGGAGGAGCTGCCCTCAAAGCCGCCGATTTCGCAACCATCATCCGCGCCGCAATGTAATTCTTTTTCGT
>JAQVUB010000305.1 GCA_028699735.1 Lentisphaeria bacterium
ACGGTAGACTTCCGCTTGAAAAATGATGCGCGCATCGGTGGCTTCCTTGGTTGAAAACTGCTTGCAATGCCAGGCGTGGGCTGGCGCCCAGAATCCATTTTTTAACAACGAAAAAACACAAAAAAACACGAAAATTTTTTATGGGTTGCTGCGTTGAAGCATGAGCCTTTTCCGGCAAAATCCTCATGTTTGTACGATCAACCTTGTGTGGTAATTCTATCTTTACGAAGATGTATCGGAGGGAATATGGAGCGATGGCGGCCCGCCGGCAGAAACCATCGCGGTTCGCTATCATCACATCAAGTCAAAAATCGGTAATCATTCTCACAAATGAGAAAGCTTCTCCAGGATAGGAATTTAATGATTCATCTTGAGGTTTTCGAGATAAGCGTCCATGCGTTCATGGACCGGCCACGGATGATCTTTCGGGCAGCGGGCGATTTCCCTGGTGAGTCCATCGTAGAGTTTGGTCAGTGCGGCCTGTGTCATGCCGGTGGCCTGCAGGACTTTCGAGTTATCCATGATGCGGTCGAAGAGACGGTCATATTCCAACTGCCAACTGGCGTTGATTTGATAGGGATCCGGGCAAAGGATGCGCAGGTAATCTTTTTTGTCGACCCAGACGGCCTTGAGATTGCAGATGTCTTTGTAATAATCGGCGATTTCGCCCCAGGAATGATGTTCGGCGGTGGCGACCGTAAATGTTTCCCCTCGGGCTTTTTCATTGAAGAGCAACCCTGCGATCATTTGTGCGACATCGCCGGCCCAGCTCATCGTGGCCTGGACAGTTCTGGCCTGTTCCGGCAGAACAACCGCTTTTCCGGCAAATGCCCTGCCAACCGTGTTTGCGGCTTCCAGAGTCACCAGCTGATAGCGCATCAACGAGTAGGTGATGGCCGGGCGGATAATCGTCCAGTTCTTCTCCGCAAAACTTTGCAGAATATTTTCTCCGCGTGCTTTGTAAATGCAGTAGTCATCGGAGTTTCGCAACAGGACATCTTCCGAACTGTCCAGCAGTCGTGGCGAGCTTTCTTTGACCGGATGTTCCTTGTTGTCATAAATCCGGTAGCTGGAAAGATAGATGTAATGTCCGGTATTTTTGACCAGCATTGGCAGACGGTAAACCAGTTCTGCGGTCAGATAGATCAAAAAATCCACAATGCCGTCATAATGGTTTTGCAGCAATTTTAGAAGCGTGTCATTTTCCTTGACATTTGCCTTGATATGCCGGACATTCGCAGGCAGCGGAGCCGCTACATCGTCGAAGGATACAGCATCAATCTGATAGCCCTGCCGGGCCAGCAGCGGAACCAGATATTGCCCCATCGCCCCGGTTGCGCCTAGTATAAGTACCTTCTTAGCCAATTGGAGACTCCTTCCCTTTCCCTACGTTTATGAAGTTCACATCGATCGGTTGCTGCAGGATTCAAGCGTAAATATAATGATGGACTTTGAGAAAACAAATCCAGATTACTTCTGAAAAATTGGTGACCTTTCTGGAAAAGTTATGTGAGTGAAGATAACGAAGGACTTCTTTTTGAACAACGAAAAGCACAAAACGCCCCGAAAAAAGTCATGGAAGGGGCTTTGGCTGCGAGAATGCACTGTACTTCCCCTGAAATTTTTTCGGGTCATTTTGTGTCTTTCGTTGTAAAAAAACAGTTACTGACGCGTTACGTGAGGGATTGCCAGTTTTGGGCGTTTTCCGGTTCCGGCCAGTGGTCATTAGGTTTCCTGGCGGTTATATTTCGATATTGCATTTTACGGAAAGTCATTTTATCGAACATAGCGCAAGGAAGAGAAGCGATGAAGCGTTGGATGCGTCCCGCAGGTGCCCCCGAACCTCCTTATATTGTGGCTTTTCGCTGCTGTTTTTCAGTCACGAAAGCCTTGGCCATTCCATTTCGTTTCAGTGCCGATGAGTGTTGCCAGTTGTTTTTGGATGGCAGCTGGCTGCTTTCCGGGCCGGAACGGGGGGCTCCCCAACGCTGGTATTATCAGCAGGGAAGCATGAAGGTGACTCCAGGCGAGCATGTCCTGGTTGCAAGAGTCCTTTGTTTCGGCAAAGAATGGGCAGCTTACGGGCAGATGTCGCTCCAGCATGGCTTTTATTTCGAAGACTCCGCCGGTCTGTTGCAGACCTGGGAATACCAGCTGCTCAGCGATTGCGAATTCCGTAAGCCATTTCCGGATTGGGGCACTTTTCCCAGAATTTCAGTCGGAACCGGTTATAACATGGAACTGCTCTACGGACACTCGGGCAAGTGGCGAGCTGTAGAATTCTACACCGATGAACGCAGGCTTTTTGCACCGGATTTGCCGCTGATGCGTCGCGAAGCGATCCAGCCGCTTGCAAAGTCCGGTTCTGTGCAAACTTTTTCGACCTATGTCTGCGTGTGGGCATCCTATACATTTACCGGCAGGGGGCAGGCAAAAATCCGCTGGTTTGAATCGCCTTATTGCACTGAGTCCTTTGATAACGTATTGCTTAAAGGCGACAAAGGCCGGAGAGATGGCTCTTTCATCGTCGGAAATTATGATGAATTTCAGGTGAATGGGAAACTGATCTGGCATGATTTCTGGTGGCATGCCGGGTGCCATGTGGAAATTATCGCCGAAGAAGGACTGTCAGTCGATGCCCGCTTTTACCAGACCGGTTATCCCTTTCCAGCGCTGAAGTTGAACTCGGAATTGGATCAGATGGCTCTGCATACGCTGCAATGCTGCTCCATGGAAACATTTCTCGATTGTCCCTGGTATGAACAGCTGATGTATATTGGAGACAGCCGGATTACTGCTCGGATTATTTATCACTTGTTCCGGGATCACCGCCTGCCTGAGAAAGCATTGCGACTTTTCAGTCTTTCGCAACAGGAGGATGGATCCCTCCTCTCACAATATCCGAGCAAGGGGATGCAAAAAATTCCTTCTTTCACTCTGATTTATCTGTTGATGCTGCAGGATTATTTCCGCGTACATGGGAGAAATCCCCTGATCCTGGAAATGCTTCCTGTGGCTGAAAAAACCGGCGGCTACATTCTCAGGCACCGGGGAACGGATGGGCTTCTGCGTTTTCCTGACTGGAATTTCATCGACTGGACGGCAGACTGGGTCAACGGGGTTCCTCCATCCGGGGCGGAAAATTGTCCCTTACAGTGGTTTGGCGTTTTGGCTTTGAAGGCTCTTGCGGAAATGACCGGTTCCAAGGAATGGTTGCAGGCTGCAGAGCAGTTGCAAGGTTGCATCCATGAGCATTATTACGCTCCGGAACGGGGGCTCTATGCGGATGATCCTCAGCATCAAGGTTTCTCGGAACATGCCCAGGTGCTGGCACTGCTGGCAGATCCCACAGCAGCGGTGAAGGAGGCCCTTGCTGGTGAAACCTTGATTGAATGCAGCATTTACTTTTCCTTCTATTACCTGGAGGCATGTCGCAGTGCAGGCTTGCCAGAACTTGCAGCAAAGCGTCTGCAAAAATGGCAGTCACTCTCAGAACAGGGGTTGAAGACCCTTCCTGAGGAATTTGTTCAACCGCGGTCAGATTGCCATGCCTGGGGCGCGCATATTCTTCTGGAACTTCCTTCCCCCATTCAGCAGCTATGAACTTTTACGATGATCTGCAATTTGTCCATTATGGCGATGCCAGGCATACTCGCGACCGGGCTGAAGGCAAGTATTTTGCCGGATACTACGGTGTTCAGTTCAACTATTCAGGCAGTATGGAACTTTGGTTGGGGAAGCAGAAAAAGGAAGTCATCAGCGGGCCGCATGTTTTTATCACCTATCCTGGTGTTGAATTCAATTATGGAGCGGTTGGTGAGCAGGAACACAGCCTGATCTTTATCTGTTTTCGAGGCTCCCGGGTGCAAAAATATATCGATGAGGGATTGCTGCAGCTGCGTAAACAGCGTCTGTTTATCCGCATTACTGACAGTGCAAAATTTCACCAGAAGACCATGCAGCTTTTTGCCCATCTGAGACAACCAGGCCCCCTGAGCCACGCAAGGGCAGTCCTTCTGCTCGAGGAAATTCTTCTTGAAATACATGAACAGCCGGAATTACCGGATAAAATCTTCCATTTGTACGGGGAATCCATTAATGCTCTGCGTGAAAAACTGGCTGAAGCGCCGGAAAAAAACTGGGATTTTCAGCTGGAGGCCACAAAAATGCGTTTG
>JAQVUB010000306.1 GCA_028699735.1 Lentisphaeria bacterium
TTTTTTATATGCGGATGGGATGGATGTTTTGGATTGTAGCTGGTTGTTGCCTGAGTTTTGCGGCTTGTACCTCTCTGCAGTTTAGTGAGCAGCGCAAATTTGAGCGGTTTTTTGTCTGGAGCATGCCGGTCACAGAGGAGTTGGCAATGTTTTCTGCGGAACTTGGGGTAACGGATGTGGTGGTCAGCCACGGTAATCGCCGGCAGAAGGAGCTGGCGAAGCAGCACCACTTCCGAATGTATCCCTGTATTACGCCATCGGTTGCTCTGTGGAAACGCTATCACCAGGATTCGGTTGCCCCGTTGCAGGTTATGCTGCCGGAGGAGGAGGCCATTCACAAATTCCGCTGGATTGACAAGGCGGAAGGGACGCTGAATCCTTCGCATTATGGGGGGGAACCCCTCTTTGATCCTTCAAGCGGACGATATCTGGCTGATCCGCTGGGTACCCGTCTGCTCTGCCTGAGCCATCCGGAAGTGCGAACGGTTTTTGAAAAACAGATTTCGGAATACTGTGCGATTTCAGAGTATGATGGGATCGCTTTTGATTTTATCGGCTACATGAATGGCCGGGGCTGTTATTGCGAGCATTGCCGCCAGCTTTATCAACAATATCTGGAACAGTCCGGCAAAGCGGATTCAGGGGCGGCTCAAGACGCATTTTATCTTCGTCAGCTGGTGGATTTCTGTAATGATATGCACCGCTTTATCAAAGAAAAACGTCCCGATATGCTGACGACATCGCACCTCTATCCGGTATTTCTGCCGGAACCACTTTATGGGCATCTGCTCGAATATGATTTTGTTCAGGAGACTGCTGCGTGGTATTTCCCCTGGAATGAGGAAAAGATTCTGGATTATTCACGGGTCATCAGTGGTTATCCCGGTGGCGTGCATTTTATCGGATATTATGAGCATGCCAAACGCCCCGTTTTCCCAGAAAAAAACGCTGCCCGCGTGGAACTGGAACTGGAAACCATGTTGCGCGGCGGCGCAAGGCATCTATCCGTCTGCGGCTTTCAGGATGTGCTGGAGAATCCGGGAATCCGGATGGCTTTCAAAAAATATATTCGTGGTGCGAAATAAAGGGCGTCCAAGAACTTTTTTTAACAACGAAAGGCACGAAAAAACACGAACTTTTCGGGTATTTTCGTGCTTTTTGTTGTTAAAATTTTTTTTGCGGTTTCAGCTGAGGATATCGAGTCCGATATCGATGGCGGGTGCGCTGTGGGTGAGGGCGCCGACGCTGATGAAATCCAGACCCAGGTTGCGCAGGCGTGGCAGGCGTTCAAGGGTGATTCCGCCACTGGCCTCGGTTTTGGCTCTGCCGGCAATGATGCGGATCGCTTCGGTCATCTGTTCATCGCTCATATTATCAAGCAGGATATATTCGACGCCCGCATCTGCGGCGGCACGCACATCGTCCATTGTATCGGCTTCGACTTCAATTTCCAGGTTGGGATATTTATTGCGGCAGGCCTGTACTGCGAGGCGTATCGAGTCCGGCCCCAGCATACGTGCCATTTCGCGGTGATTGTCTTTGATCATGATACGGTCATAGAGGCCAATTCGATGATTCTGGCCGCCGCCGGCCCAAACCGCATATTTTTCCAGGTGACGCAGCCCTGGTATGGTTTTCCGCGTATCGAGAATGCGGGTTTTGGAATTTCCGAGGGCTTCGACATAACGCCGGGTTATGGTGGCGACGCCGCAGAGGCGTTGCAGAAAGTTCAGGGCGGTGCGTTCCCCGGTCAGGATAGCTCGTGCATTTCCTTCGATGGTGGCCATTCTGGTACCTTGCGGGCAGCGTTCGCCTTCCTGGACGTGCTGGATCAGTTCCACGTCGCTGCTGAGCTCCTGGAACAGGGTTTTGACGACCGGCATGCCGGCGCAGATGCATTCCTGCCGGTTGATAAAATGGGCGCTGGTTATGAGGTTGGCAGGAACAATTGCCAGGGTTGTCGCATCGCCGCTGCCAACATCTTCGGCAATCGCCTGCTGGCAGAGGATTTGCAATTGTTTCGGATGGAGAATCATGGTTGCTTTCCCTCGGGAAGGATGAATTGGATGATGGAGATGACGGCCAGCATGGCACCGGTCTGGGCAAAGATGACACAAGCACCTGCCGGGGGCAGCCAGAGCAGAGTGACGGCGCCGGCGCCGGAGCTGAAGCAGAGCAGGCAGACCAGCAGTACGGCGTAGGGACGGGAGATGCCCAGTTTGCTGAAGCGGTGGGAAATATGGCGGTTGTCACCAACGTAAAAAGGCTGCCGGTTTTTCAGGCGTATGAGGACGACCATGACCGCATCGAACAGGGGGACACCCAGCACCAGCAGTGGGATCAGCACGGGGGTGACGGTCTGGCTTTCGCCGGGAAGGTAAAAGGTTGTCAGGATACAGATGACGGCCAGGCAGTAGCCGAGAAAGTGGCTTCCTCCATCTCCCATGAAGATTTTGGCGGGGGGGCGGTTGTGGAACAGGAAACCCAGCGTGCTGCCACCAGTGGCTGCGGCGAGCATGGCGACGAAATGCTGCTCCCGAAAGGATGCGATCAGCAGCAGGTACATGGCTGCAATCATTGCCGCGCCGCCAGCCAGCCCATCCATATTGTCGAAAAAATTCAGGGCATTGATGACGGTCATGATCCAGAACACGGTGATGATCCAGCAGAGAATCTGGTTGCTGATGCCGAGCGTCAGTCGCGGTCCCCAGGTGGCTGTAACCGCGGCAACCAGAAACTGCAGAAAGAACTTTTTTCCTGCCCCCATTGGTTTTCTGTCATCCATAATTCCAAAAAGGGTGATCAGAGTGGCTCCTGCCGTGATCAAGGCCAAATTTTTCCAGATATTCCGGATTCCCGGCACGACGAAGTCAAAATCTGCCGGCAGCAGCTTATTTGCGGTGATACTGATCAGAATACCGCCTCCGAGGGTCAGCAGCCAGGCCAGGCACATGCTGATTCCTCCGGCCACTGGAGTCGGCTCCTGGTGTGTCTTGTGAGCTTCATTTTTCGGACGGTCAACGAGGCCGAAGTGCGGTGCCAGCTTGCGGCAGAATCCAGTCAGTACAGCAGCCAGTACCGTTGCTGTAATCCAGGCACAGGCATAGGTTAGCAACCAGCTCATTCAGGCCTCGCTTTCCGTTCATCAGGGACTGCTTCAGCATTCATCAGGTTCCTCCGAAAGAGATTTTCCAGGTCTTGGTGCAGCCGTGTGGCTTTTTTGCTGTTGAGATCCATGACCGCATGGATGGTATAGCCATCGGCGAGCAATTCATCGCCCCGCCAGACTCTGCAGAAGACCTGCATGCGCAGCAGTTTCAACCAGCTGAGTTCGGCGCTGATGCGCAATTCATCATCATAGCAGGCCGGCTGGCGATAATTGACATGCGCCTCGATGACCGGCAGGCCGAGTCCACGCGCTTCCATCTCTTTATAAGTGAAATTCAGGGCTCTGAGCAGCTCATTTCGGGCGCGCTCGAAGTAAGTCAAGTATCGTCCGTAATAGACGAAGCCCATTTGATCGCTGTCGGCATAGGGAACGCGGTAATTGCACCAGCCTTGCAGAGTACTCATGGCAGATTCTTTTTGATGAATTGGGCCAGGTGAGAAGCGACCTGTTCCTGGTTCATGCCATCAGTGACCAGGGTGATGGCATCAGGGGCTGCCTTCAAGGGAGCCGTTTCCCGAGTGCTGTCGATATGGTCTCTGGCTTCGATTTCGGCGGCGACTTTCTCCAGGGTGGCTCCGGCAGCGACTTCGCCACTTTGCGCAAAACGGCGCCGGGCTCTTTCCATAGGTGAAGCGGTGATGAAGAATTTAAATCGGGCCTGCGGAAAGATGACCGTTCCAATATCGCGCCCTTCCATGACAATCACACCAAGGTTGCTGCATTCACGCTGGCGCTCAAGCATCCATTCACGGACTTCCGGAATGCGGGCGACCTGGCTGACAATGGCTGTGACCTCGGGAGCGCGCAATTTGTCCTGGGAGAGGGGCTCGCCATTGAAGAAAAGCTGCAGGTCTTGCCCGTTGAGCAGGCGGTAATGCAGATCCCAGCCCGGAAGCAAGGCGGCCAGGGCTTCCGGATGTTTGTCAGGGTCGAGCCCATTTTGCCGTGCAGCCCAGGAAAGAGCCCGGTACATATCACCGGTATTGACATAGAAGCCGCCAAGT
>JAQVUB010000307.1 GCA_028699735.1 Lentisphaeria bacterium
TGTGAGGAAACTGATCCATGACCGCATTACAGCTCTATCTGCTTTTTGTCAAGATCGGGGTTTTTACCTTTGGCGGCGGCTTTGCCATGATCCCTTTCTTTTATGACGAACTGGTCGTGCGGCATGCCCTGATGAGCAGTGAAGAATTCGCCAATATGGTGGCTCTGGCACAGGTCACACCAGGTCCGGTCGGACTCAACGCGGCCACCTATATCGGATACAAACAACTCGGCTTCTGGGGAGCGGTTGCCGGAACCCTGGGGGTGACAACCCCCTCGCTGACCATCGGCCTGGCAATCGCAGTCTTTATGCAGGCCTTCAAAGAAAATTCGCTGGTGAAAGCGGCTCTGACCGGTATCCGCCCGGCGACCCTCGGACTGATCGCCGCCGCGGTCATCTTCTTCGCCGATACCTCCATCTTTACTGCGCCGCTTTCCAGTCTCTGGCAGGGCGCTCAATCCTTCGGTATCGACTGGAGAGCAATCCTGGTCTTTGCCACTGTGCTTGTCGTCGACTGGCGCTGGAAAGTGAATATGATCTGGCTGCTGCTGGGGGCAGCAGTGCTGGGATGCCTGCTCAGCCTGGTGTGATTTTTTTTAACAACGAAAAAACTCGAAAAGGCACGAAAATTTTTAACAGAGAGGGGAGCAAGATGAGTTTTTTGAAATCGATACAGACAGCGGTTTCGGATGGCAAGCGGTTTTTTCTCGACGAATTGTGGGCTCGGGACTTGAATGCGCTCAGCGGCCTGCGCCGGATCGTCTTTTCGCTGTGCCGCATCGGCATGATTGTCGGTCGGGATTTCCAGAGCAACCGCTGCAGTTTGCAGGCTTCCGGGCTGACCTATATCACCCTGGTCTCGATGGTGCCGATTCTGGCAATCATGTTTTCTTTCAGCAAGGGGCTCGGCATGCAGAACCGCCTGATGGCTGTGCTGGGCCTCGAAGAGGTCGTGAAGATTGAAATCATCGACGGCAAAGAAATTGAAACGAAGAAGTTCCAGGTGGTGAAGTTACCGGAAACCGAGGAGGTCGAGGGGGCAGAAACGTTGCCGGAAAGCGAAGCGGAAGTGCCAGTGGTGCTTGAAGCCGTGCCGGAGGGAGTGCCGGAATTCACCGCGCCAAAGACCAATAATGGAGGGAACGGCACTGGCGTAATTGCCACGAAATTGCCTGCTCCAATGCAACAGGTGCTGGTGAATATCTTCACCTATGTCGAAAAGACCAGTTTTGCGACGCTGGGTCTGGTTGGCTCCCTGATGCTTTTGATGACCGTGATCTTTTCCATGGCCAAACTCGAAGATAACTTCAATACCATCTGGGGCGTCCGGCAAAGCCGTCCGTTCTCGCGTAAAATCAGTGAATATCTGGTCGTTTTGATCCTGATGCCAATCGTTTTTCTGGCGGCGACCAGTGTGAATGCTATCCTCTCCTCGAACAGCATTCTGAATTATCTGGCGGAGCATGCCAGCACCCTCGCATGGCTCATCCGCAAAAGCCTCGTCCTCGTGGCAATGCTTTTCGTTGCAGGAGGATTCTCCTTTTTCTATGTCTTTATGCCCAATACCAATGTTAAAGTTTTTCCTGCAGTGGCCGCTGGGGTTGTCACTGGCATCATGTGGTTTGCAGTCTACTGGGCATATATCGTATTGCAGGTCGGCCTGACTAATTACAATACGATCTATGGAACTTTTGCCGCCGTTCCTTTCTTCCTGGGCTGGCTATATACCAACTGGAGCATCATCCTGATCGGCGCGGAAATCAGCTTTGCGGTGCAGAATTACCGTACGATGCACTGGGAAAAGACGACGGAGCGCGTTTCGCCTTGGGCCTGTACCATCCTGGGAACGATGGTGGTGCTGAAAGTCTGTCAGGCCTTCCGGGATGGGGAAGGCGGCTGGAAAGCGCTCGATTTTGCCCGCGAAAACGGGATTCCGAGCCGGATTATGCATTCGGTGGTGGAAGCCCTACTGAAGGCTCATATCATTCTGCCGGTGGCTCAGGACAGCAAGGACGATGTCCGCTTCTTGCCGGGTCGTACGCCGGAGCATCTGACCCTGGCAATGATCGAAGAAGCCTTTCGCAATACGAACAGTCCGGATGCACGTGCTTTTATGCGCTATCTGCCGGCAAAGGTGAGCAAGGATTTTGAACGCCTCTATCAGCATTATCAAAGCGAACTGTCTAATCAGAATTTCAGTGATTTGGCGCAAAGCATCTCAAAGGAAAAAGCATGATCCGGCATATGGCGTCAGTGAAGCTGGGTGACAGTGGTATCTTTTTTACAACGAAAAACACCAACGACCCGAAAAAATTTCATGGGATAAGCAACGCATCCCAGCAGTCACAGCCGCTTCCCATGAAATTTTTTCGGGGCGTTTCGTGCTTTTCTTTGTTCAAAAAGAATTCTTCTGTTTCCCAGTTGCACTGTCGAAATACGAACTGGCAGTTTTTTTTCATGATGCTGTTTCTGGCCTGTAACGTATTTTCTGCTCAATGGACGGTCTTTGTCAGTGTGCCGCCGCAAATGGAGGCCGTTCAGAAGATTGCCGGCGGCAATGTCCAGCTCGAAGTGCTCGTGCCCCCCGGAATGAACCCCGAAAATTACACCTTGTCTGCGAAGCGGATTTCGTCGCTGTCGCGTGCGGATGCGGTGTTTCTGATTGGTGTGGAATTTGAAAAAGTTTTGCGTTCGCGTCTGGACGGTACGTTGAAAGCAGGGGTTTTGATTGATACGCGCGAAGGCATGACTCTGCGAAAAATGGAAGAACACGATCATGGCGGGCATTCGCATTATGGCTGGGATCCTCATGTCTGGCTGAATCCTGCGAATATGCTGGTTTATGCCCGTCATGTCGAGCAGGCTCTCAGCCGGCTGGATCCGGAACGCCGTGAACTGTATCAGCAACGTTGTGAAGGCTATTGCCGGGAACTGCAGAACCTGAAACAGAAGCTCGATGAGATGCTGCGCAAATACTCCGGACGCAGGGTTCTGGTTGTGCATCCCGCATTCGGTTACCTGCTGGATATCTACGGTATTGGGCAGCTGGCTCTTGAGCAGGAAGGCAAGGAACCCGGTGCACGACGCCTCAGCCAGCTGTTGCGCACAGCGAAAAGCGAAAATCACCGGGTGATTTTTACGCAACCTCAGTTCAGTGACAAATCCGCCCGCGTCCTGATGCAGAATCTAAAGGGCAGCATTGTTTCGCTGGATCCCCTTCCTGAACAGTATTCCGAGGGCATGCTGAAACTGGCACAAGCCCTGCTGCAAGGCCTGCAACAACCATGAATACCACGATAGCAACAACCGAATCAGAGCAGAAGACGCAACTCTGCTGCGAAGTGAACGAGGCCCCGGAGGCAGTCATCGAGATCGAAAAAGTCTGCTTTCGCTATGAACGCCAGGAAGTACTGCATAATATCAATCTGCGCATCCGGCAGGGCAATTTTGTCATTCTGGTCGGTCCCAACGGCGGTGGTAAAACAACGCTCTTGCGGCTGATCCTCGGCCTGCTCGAACCACTCTTCGGAAACATCCGCGTGCTGGGTGGAAGCCCTGCGCAGGCACGCCGGCGCATCGGCTATGTGCCGCAGTCGCTTCAGTTTGATGCTGCCTTTCCGGCCAGTGTACTGGATATCGTTTTGATGGGGCGGGTGGAACGGCATCGCTTTGGCCCCTACAGCAGAGAGGATCGCGCGGTTGCCCAAGACTGCCTCTGGCAAGTGGGCCTTGGTGAATACGGGAAGCGGGCCTTTGCCTCGCTGTCCGGTGGCGAACGGCAGCGGGTTCTGATTGCCCAGGCCCTCGCCTGCCAGCCAGAATTGCTGCTGCTCGATGAACCCAATGCCAATCTGGATGCGGTCGGCTCGCAGACTATTTACGAATTGCTGCGGGAATTGAACAAACGCCTGACGATTGTGCTGGTATCTCACAATCTCAATACTGTCGAATCGTATGCCAGCCATATAGTCTGCGTCAATCATACCGCCGAAATGCATTGCCTCGGAGAGGTCAGTTCCAGCGCTGACGGACATTGGACGCATTTGCGTCATGCAGCCAGTTGCCCGGTCAGCTTGAATGCAAATTCACAGGCCTGCTGTCAGGAGAACCATCTCGGGAAACCCTCCGCGGAAGATGGGAAAACAATTTTTTAAC
>JAQVUB010000308.1 GCA_028699735.1 Lentisphaeria bacterium
AGACAAGAATTCCCTGTGCAAGAATAAACAGGACGAGTTCTGGCCGGGATTTTGTTCCGGCTGGTCTGGAACCGGTCATGACCGCCGCCAGCGCATTCAAGCCGATATACAGGAAAATGAGAACAAGGTATAACATCCTGAAAACCTCCTGCGGATTGCTTGATGGTCGATATAACCCCATCACATAATCCTTCAATTCCAGTGTGATACGCCGGAAATTGTTCATCCGATGATTTCAAATAGATGATTTGATTATTACCGCAGGTGAGGTAGATTAAGGAAAAAGGTTTGCCAGTCAACAAGTTGTTTATCAAAAGGGGAACCATTATGAAACTTGCAAAAATTATTTGCGGAATACTTTTTTTGTTCAGTTTTATGGGATTGTTGTGGGGATTTGAAGAAAGAATTCCTGTTGCAAAGCCGGTCACTGGTTTATGCGGGTTTAAGCCGGGTGAACTGTTGCAGGACAGCAAGAACTTTAGTAAATTGCGGCAGTATCCAGAATTCGTGTTTAGATGTGATTCACTTCCTGTAAAATTCATGGAATTTGAAAGACTCCGGGTGGAAATGCTTTCTGACGGACGGATCGCGATGGTGTCATTGACGAAGTGTTGTAGTCCAAGTTTTGCCCTTTCGGAATACAAAAACGTTCGCTGCAGGTTGAACGCCTACTTTAAAGTTGACCAAGCAAAGCTGGATCCCCTTCAGGATGACTCTGTTTGCAGTACAACCTATTATGCTCAGGATTTTGAACTGAGACTCAAATGTGATAGCCTCTCCAACCTTACCCTTCGATTAATCTCCGAACCGCTTAGACAACAGTATTTGCAGGAAAAAGAGCAAAGAGACCATCAGAAATTTATGGAAACCGATGCTGCAGCTTTAGAGTAGTTAATGTTTTCCTATATGGTGGGCCGGATACCTCACTGTCTTAAGGTGGCCTGAAGTCCACAACCCATGTAAGTTGTAAAAACTCTTTACGTAGAGGTGTCGGAGGGAATATGGAGCGCCGGCGTCCCTGTCGGCAGAAGGCATCGCGGTTTGCTTTCATCACAATCAACTGAAATCCAAAAAAAATTCACGGGATGAACAACGCATTTTCGCAGTCAAAGCAGCTTTCCATGAATTTTTTCGGGTCGTTTCGTGCTTTTCGTTGTTCAAAAAGAACTCCACCGTTACCAATTTTACTGACAAGTTACGCCATTTACCACTGCCAAACACATTTTTTTTGAATTAGCGTTTGTAATCTTCAAATAAAGGTTATATTTAATAAGAGACATGAGAAATCGATTTGTTTCTCTTTGCGAAGGATCTCTGATGAACAATTCAACAGAATACGCTGAGTTCCGCATCCTGTGCCAGGCGCACGGCTGCCGCTGCACACCTCAGCGCTTTGCGGTCTATTCCTATATGAAGGATAACCGAACTCATCCGGATGTGAACCGGATCTGGGAGCATGTTTCCAGGAGCATCCCTTCCATTACCCGGGAAAGCGTCTTCCGGATTCTGATGGAACTGTCAGATTTTGGTGTCATCAACCGGATGGATAAACTCAACGAGGCGCACTTTGACGGGCGCGTTTCCGATCATGGCCATCTGATTTGTGAAAGCTGCGGAAGCGTAATGGATTTTGATTTGCCGGAGAAAACTTTTTTCCCCCAGGACATGCCTGGCTTTACGGCCAGGCACACGGAATTAAGAATCAGCGGTCTCTGCGCATCCTGCAGTGCGGCTTCCGGGCAGCTCGCGAAACATGGCGAACAAGACAAGGGTACGGAAAGGAAGCATAACTGAGTTCAGACCAGTCGGAGTGCCTCTGCTTCCATCCGCAAACCTTTTTTTCCCTGGTTGAATTTGACAACAACGGATTCAGCCTGACGACAAAAGCCCCAACAGAAGGAGTTCAGCACATGAGATCGATCACCACCTTTGACATCCAGTACGCACATCGTTTCTACCGCTTCCAGGGGGAGGCTCAGTACTTGCACGGCCACACTGGTATTCTGACCATCGAAGTCGAGGACAGCATCGAGCCCGGCGTCAACATGGTTTTCCCCTGCAACGAAATCCAGAAGACCGCCTGGTCAGTGATCAAGAACTTTGACCACGCTCTGGTTCTGCGCGAGGACGATCCGCTGCTGCCAGCCATCCTCGATGTCTATGAGAAGCAGGGAATCAAGAACGGCGCTCCCTCCAACAAGATGAAAGGCGAAGCTTTCAAGACCGAACTCTGCACGGCTTATCCGGACTGCCGCCTGGTGGTCACGAAAGAGACCATGACCGTTGAAGGCATGATTAAAATGGTCTACGAGCTGCTCAAGGACAAACTCAACATCGCCAAGATCACTTTCACCAGCGGTGTCAACGCAGCCAGCCAGGAGTACAAACCCAGCGGCACCATCGACCGTTGCCCGCAGTGCGGTATCGCTCTCGGCAAAAACGGTGTCTGCCCAAAATGCGGCTATCATAAAAAATAAGCGGCAGATTCCGTTTTGAGTTCCCACACTAAAAGTGGCGCAACCATCCCGGTTGCGCCACTTTTAAACTTGCATCCTGTCCCCTGCAAATAAACTTTGCGTCGGCTGGGGATCAATGATTATGCAAATCTCCTATCATTAAGTATATTGAGTAAAGCGACGGATCTGTCTGATCTACAGTTTATCGGTTTCTCCTGTCCAGAAATTCCGATTGTTAGCGTGCAATCCTTTTTTTTCTGGTATTGTCTGTTTCATCAGGCACAAGCGAAAATGGTTCAGACCGGTTGTTGTTATTCATCTGGTATATGCAGAGTCTTCGCAAAGGTAAGACGTCAGTGTAACTGGGTGACAGTGGTATTTTTTTTACAACAAAAGACACAAAATGACCCGAAATTTCATGGGAAGTACGACGCATGGAAAGCAGTCAACGCTGCTTCCATGAAATTTTTTCGGGTCGTTTTGTACTTTTCGTTGTTCAAAAAGACTTTCTCCGTTACCAGCTTTACTGACGTATTACTCGCAAAGTTCCAGGAGACCAGCATCCCTGGGACACACAGGGCTTGGATTTTTCAGATGAAGGCTGTTGTGAAGCAAGCGTAGCAGAGGACATTGATCTACACGGACTTACCCGCATAATGAATAGGCTTTTGATGCACTCCTTCCTTTCTCAAGATTCCTATGATACGGTTCCAATCAAACGGGCCTTTCCTGCAAATTGGTTTTACGGCTCTCGTTTCTATTTCTTTCCAAGACTTTACCTGAGCTTTTGTCAGCTGGGAAAAAGTGCCCGGGGCGGTTTATTGACCAGTGAGCAGCAAACCTTTTACTCCGAAAAAAATTTTCGGATCATCGAACAAAGCGGCGCGCAAATTCATCTTCGCGGGCTGAATCATTTAAGTTCGGAAAAGGGACCCTTTGTCCTGGTTGGCAATCATATGAGTTCGATCGAAACGGCGATTCTCAACGCCATTATCTCTCCCCGCATCGATTTTACCTATGTCGTAAAAAACAGTCTGTTCAAGGTGCCATTTTTTGGCAGGGCTATGACCGCCATCAATGCCATCGGGGTCAACCGAACCAATCCGCGCGAAGATTTCAATGTGATTATGGATGAGGGCAAAAAACGCCTGCAGAACGGATGCTCGGTTCTGATTTTCCCGGAAGCAACTCGACAAAATAACTTCCAACCTGAGCACTTTAACAGTATCGGTACCAAGCTGGCCAAAAATGCCGGCGTTAAAATTATCCCGTTTGCCCTGAAAACCGATTTTCTCACACCCGGTTTTTTTAGCAGTGAATTCGGACCTTTGCACCCGGAAAATCATATCTATTTTGAATTTGGCGAACCCATGGCAATTTCCGGCACCGGGAAAGAAGAACACCTTAAAATTATTGATTTCATCAAGACAAAAACATCCGAGTGGGGGAAAAAAGATACCTCCCAATCAGGAACCCCCAGTCTTGCAAAGGATCGCTGATTTGCTCCAGCGCAATATCCTGTGCGCTAACTGCAGCGGACGCAATTGTCGCAAAAACTCGTTGTCAGAGACCGGTTTAAAAAGTGGCGTAACCGTCCCGGTTGCGATGGTAATGTTACTCAAACAGCAATCATGAAAACCAATAGAGCCGCAAGTACAATAAAACACCGTCGCCCCATTACAATCGCAAGCGGGA
>JAQVUB010000309.1 GCA_028699735.1 Lentisphaeria bacterium
AAGTTTTTTCGTGTATTTCGTTGTTAAAAATATTACCCGGCATCAGCCGGTGCAGTTTCGTTTGACGATTCCGCGGCTTCTTCCTGGTCTTCGGGCTGTTCGAGGAGGAGGTCATCGGGCTGGAAACGCCTGGGCATAACTTTCTTTTTAGCCAGCTTCAGACCCTTGTTCCGCAACAGCTGTCCGATCTTCACGACACTTTGCTTGTTGGGGCCATCCTTGAGCTTGTTCACTGCATCCTGGTAGCTGCTCTGGGCACTCTCAAGACTTTTCCCGACTTTGTCAAAATGCTCATAGAAATCAAAAAGGCGGTCCAGCATGATGCCAGCATCTTTCAGAATGCTCTCCAGATTTTTGTCCTGCTCGACTTTTACCCAGTAATTGCGGATCATCTGCAAGAGAGCCATCAGGTTGACCGGGCTAACAATCAGCACGCGCTTCTCAAAAGCCTTCTGCCAGAGTTCCACATCCTTGCTCATGGCCAGCTGGCAGGAACCCTCGTTGGGAATGAACATAATGACAAAATCCAGCGTATCGCGATCCTGATCATGATAAGCGGACTGATAACTCCGGCTGGTCAGTTCAGTGACATGTCGCCGGACACTCTCAATGTGACGCTTTAGTGCCTCTTCGCGGTCGCGATCATCCTCGGCATTGACGTAATCCATATATGCCGACAGGCTGACCTTGCTGTCGATAATAATATCACCCTGGTTGGGGTTGTGGACGATAATATCCGGGATCATGCGGCGGTTGCCGGTGTCGGTAATCAGGTTGCCCTGTTCGTCTTTGAGGGCTCTCTGGCAGTCGTAATGGACGCCTTCCTTCAGGCCGGCGCGCTGCAGCATCTCCTCGAGGATCATTTCCCCCCAATTGCCAACACTTTTGTTGTTGCCCTTCAGAGCCATCGTCAGCTGACTGGCTTCTTTGCCGACCTGACGGCTGGTCTGCATCAATTCCTGGAGAGAATTCCCCAGTTTGCTGTGCATCTCAATCCCTTTTTCCTTCGAGCTCTCAACAGCCAGCTTGAATTCCTTCAATTCCTTTGCCAGAGGTTGCAGCAATGCACTGAACTGATCCTTATTCACTTCCGTCAATGCCCCGGATTTCTCCTTGAGGATCTTTTCCGAAAGGGTTTTGAACTCCTCTTTCATCAGTTCAATACGGGTCTGCCAGGCCTTCTCCATTTCGGCGCGATTGAGTTCCGTCTGATGCACTGCTTCGGCTTCACGCCGGCGCTGGTTCTCACGCTCACTCTGTAAAAGCAACTCCTGTCCAGCCAGCTTTTCGTTGAAAAGCGCCTGCATCGACTCCTTTTCCAAAGCGGCTTTCTGCTCGATGACCGGCAATTGCGCCAAACGCGAATGCAAGCGCATCCACAGCAGAATTGCACCGGCAAGCAAACCCATTCCGAAACACAACAGATAAACCAGCAGATCCATTAATAGTCCCTTATTTTAACCACGAAATGCACGAAAAGACTTGGGGTGGACTGGCGTCCACAACCTAAGTTTCAGGACACGGACAGAACACGGACAGAACACGGACGGGACACGGACGGGACACGGACGCCCTGTGAAAGGATGAATTTGACTGTTGTTTTTATGGATTTTATGGGATATCCCCGTTCCCGTATTTGTCCGTGTTTAGTCCGTGTCCCGTCCGTGTTTAGTCCGTGTCCAGTCTGTTTCCATTGCAAAAAAAAATCTTTCAGGAAAAACAAGATTTTGAGGGATAGTAGCACAAAAAAAATACCGAGCAGTCTCATGCCTCAACGCAACAACCCTATAAAATTTCGTGCTTTTTCGCGTCTTTCGTTGTTAAAAAGCTTTCGTATTTCCGAACTTGACACAGACCGGCTGCAATGGCAAAGTCAGCACTTCGACCGGTACGGTTTCGAGGCAGCCATTTTTTGCATCGAACGCATGCATCACCAGGGTGTCGGTATACTGGTGTGCCACCAGAATAAAACGCCCGCCGGGAACAAATTCAAAATCACGCGGGCCACGGCCTAAAGTTGGCGAGAATCCCATCAGTCCAAGCTTTCCGTTGTTTTTATCGACTGCAAAGACCGCCAGGCTGTCATGTCCGCGGTTGGAACAGCACAGACGTGTGCCGTCTTCGGAAAGCTTGATCGCCGCCGCGGTATTTTCACCCTGCCAGGATTCCGGCAGAATCGACAGCGTCTGCAACGACACCGGTTTTGCCGCAGTTGACACATCCCATACCGATACCGTACAGGCCAGTTCATTGATCAGATAGGCAAAACGTCCGTCTCCACTGAACACAAGATGCCTCGGCCCCGCCCCTGCCGCTTCGTGCAGATCCGCTTCCGGGAAAGGCGTCAGGATCCCGCCCCCCTGCCCCACTGCATAGGCCTTAACCCTGTCAATACCCAAATCCACCGCATATAAAATCTGTTGCGAAGGCGCCAACTCCATGCAATGCATATGAGCCTGTTCCTGGCGCTGAGGATGCGGTCCGCGCCCGCAGTGCCGCAAAGGTTCGCCTTCCTCGACAATCGAGCCATCCGCGGCCAGACGATAAGCAATCCCGGTTCCCTCATGGTAATTGGCGGCGAAGATGAACTGATTCTGACGATCCGTCATGATATAGCATGGCGGGCCGGCCAGGGAAGGCCGTGCATTGATAAAATGCAGGTGCTCTCCATCGATGGCAAAGGCCGCCAGCGCTCCGCGCCCCGTGCCGGCAAATTCCTCCAGGCCGGCACAGGCATACAAAAAGCGTTTGTCTGCCGATACTCTGAGGTATGTCGGCCGTTCAAAACCGCGATGAATGTTCAGCAGCTCAATGGCACCGGTTTCGCTGTCAACCGAAAGCACCGGAATGCCAGCACCATATGCCCCAATATATGCGATGTATTTACTCATTTTTTAACACGGACGGGACACGGACGGGACACACATTTTTTTCCGTTCTGTGGTGGCGCATACTTGCGCCACATCCGGCTTCTGCCCTCTGCCCAAGGGACGTTCGGGCGTGGGAGGGCAAACAGAAATCGCAACCGGGCCGGTTGCGCCACTTTTTCTTCAGGCATAGACCGGGCCGAGGTATGCGCAGGCGCGGTAGTCATCGCCGGCGAAGCGGTCCCACAGTGTCGGGCGGAAGATATCCTGTGCTTCGACATTATGCATATCGACCGGGATGCGCAGCATGGCATTGAAGGTGAGCAGGTCTGCGCCGATCAGGCCGAAGCTGTTGCCATCGTGATTCGGGCCGATTTTGGACATGTACTCATAGGAAGTCATTCCGCGCGGGCTCCAGTAGGTTTCCGGCCAGGTGCGGTCGGTAACTTCACTGATATGATCGGATACCTTTTTCGGCAAATCGATGGTATCACCTTCGACGACCGAGCATGTGAACAAGTCCCCGACCATGTTGTAACGGTATGCCGTCATCGGAATGTTGCCCGGCGAGGTGAAATGGCTGGAAAGTCCGTCACCTGGGAAATAGGTCAGCGCGGCATTCATGTAAGTCGTCCCCTTGACTGCCAGCGCCATCAGCTGATCCTGCAGCTTCGTGTCCGCACAGATCGCCTGCCAGACCTGCTGCACCGTCATTTTGTCGCCACCTTTCACCAATTTGAAGATATCAACACCGTAATCCAAGGCACCTGCCCCGGAATTCCGCTTGTCGATGATCCCGCGCGGACAAATCTTGCTTACGTCCACACCAGTAGCTTTCTTGATTGAAGCCGGTGTCCAGTTGGTGCGGATATCCGCAAACAGCTGCGCCACCCCGCCACTGACCAGATGCGCTGCCAGCATGCCCATGCCATTTTTACTGTCATTCTCCGTGGCAACAATGCGCGAACTGCGGAAGCCGTTCCAGTCAAAGGAGCTATTCAGAAGCGACTCAGTCACATCAAAATTCGGATTATAATCCGTCCACTGCCGCTGCCCCTGCGTACCCGCCGCAATCGCGTTGGCTCCCTGGGCATATTCCACGTCCGCGGTAAAGCCCCACTTCTTCGCATAGCGTGCATCGGCCAATTTGGGGTTGCCGGTCATCAGATCCCTGACAATCAGGGTCATCTTGACACAGGTATCCAGCAGCTGGGCATCGCTCAGGCCATTGCGCCGATCTTTCGCCTTGTTGAACATGTTCATCTTGAATTTCTTCAGGAA
>JAQVUB010000310.1 GCA_028699735.1 Lentisphaeria bacterium
CGGGTTGTACTTTCCGGGGCTTGGTGAGGGTGTTCGCAGTGGTCCTGAGCAGTATTTTCAAACTTCTCTGATGAACTGGGTTATCCTGGTGCGTCCTGCTCTGTATTTTTTTATTCTTCAGAGTGGTTGCTGGTACTGGTTGCTTCCTGTTTCGGTTCTGGCCGGCGCGTTTGGCCATGAACTGACTTCGCATACAACATCCGGCAAGACGGAATGGCAGCCCTGGGCTGCGGCTGTCATCATCACACTACTAGTGCTGCTGGCGGGTAAATTTCACAGTACGGGGCTGGTCTATTTTCCGATTGGGCTGTTGACCTGTATTGCCACCTGGCTGCTTTCAACCTGGATGAAACGTCTGCCCGTGCGCCCTCAGAATTTACTCAATGCAGTGTATCTCGGCGAACTGGCTGTATGCCTGTTCTTTTTGATCGGGATCGCCTTCTGACAGCAGAATTTTTAACCACGAAATTCACGAAATAGTACGAAAAAAAATTCATGGTCATGACGTTGGATTGCTTTCATGTGTCGCTTTTTCCATGATCTTTTTTCGGGTCGTTAGTGTCTTTCGTTGTAAAAAAAGACCCCCTCACCCAGTATTACTGACGGACTGCTGAAAATATGCCCACAATATTGCCTTTGTCCGGCACTTCCCGCGGGGTGTTCCTCGTTCTTCTGGCCTGGATGATCTGGGCAGTCGATCCGATCCTGATCCGGGTGATTGGACCGGTCTCCAGCCTGGTTCTCGCGGGGCTGGCTCTGACCTCCGGCGGCCTGACCGCTCTGCCGCGCGGCTTAAAAACCCTGCGTAATACACCCCGCATTCCCTGGATGTATTGGGTACTTTTTCTGGTCTATATACTCCTCTGCACCGGCCTTGCTGAAATCTGCTATATCAATGCAGTGCAACGCTTGAATCCGGGGCTGGTCAGCGTCACCCTGCGTTCTCAGCTGGCTCTGGTTGTGCTGATTGGTTTTTTTGCCTTTAAGGAACGCTTCAGCCGGGTTACCTGGCTGGGCATTCTGATTATTCTGGCCGGCAACCTGCTCAATGGCTGGTATCGATATTCCCACAGTGGGGATCATGCCGGAAAAGCGGCTTTGCTGGGCTGGTTTCTGGCCATGGGCGCCATGTTCTGCTGGGGAATCGGAACCGTTATCGGAAAACTGCTGCTGCGGCGTTTTGCCCCCATTACCATGACTGGCCTGCGTCTGACTACCGCCGGAATCCTGCTGATTACGCTGTCGCTGTTCCGCGATGGGGTGACCGTCTGGCAAAACCTGGAACTCTGGCAAATCCTGCTGATCATTACCAAAGGATGCCTCATTTCCGCATTGGGCTATAATTTGTATTTCCATGGTCTTAAGAGCGTGAAAGTGGGCGTAGCAGCGGCCCTGGAACAATTGGCACCAGTCTTGACTTTCCTCTATACTTGGCTGATCTTCAGGGAAACCGTGACCCCTCTCGAATTCTGCTTCGTCGGGATGATGCTCATCGGCACCTTTACCATTATCGCCGGAGAAACGAAATAAGGGGGCAGGTTTTTTAACAACGAAAAGCACGAACTGACACGAAAAAAAATCATGGAAAATACAGCGCAAGCTTGCAGTCAATGCCACTTCCATGAATTTTTTTCGTGCCTTTTCGTGTTTTTCGTTGTGAAAAAATCGGTTTGCGATTGGATTTTGGGTTGCAAGCTGCGCAAAAGCGGTTACAATAGGTAGAGTCACTTTTTTTGGACTTTTTTATCCCCAATATTCACCAGAAGAAGAAGGAAAATCCTGCTCATGCGTAAACAAAGTGTTGTAGCTCCGGGCTGGTGGGATTATACCACCATTGATGATGAACTGGTAGCCGATGCCGCCAAACTGACGGTGAAGGATCTTGAGAAGCTTAGCCGTCCTGGTTTCAAAGTCGTCATGTATGATACGATCGAGGATTTCTATCTGGCCGAAGCGCTGGAATATATTGAAGCCTGGAAACAGTCCACGCCCGCCAATCCCTGCGGAATTTGCGGGCCAATCGGCCCGACCGAGCAGTTGCCGCTGGTGGCTCGCCTGGTCAATGCCATTGGTCTGAATCTTGGCAAGCTGGATGCTCATTTCTGGGGCATGGACGAATGGGTTCAGGATGGCAAAGCAGTTGGCACTGATCATCCCTTGTCCTTTGCCAAATGTGACAAGGAACTCTGCTTCAATAAGATTCAGGCAAAACTTCGCATGCCGGACAAGAATATGCATTTCCCCGGTGGTGATCTGGATGCTTACAGTAAGACCTATGATCAGTTCTGCTGCAAGTTGATGCAGGGGGGGCAGGGCGATACTAAACACTGGGCTTTCAACGACCCGGTGAAGCGTGAAGGCAAATATGAGAAGAACCCGCCGAGTCCGGCGGAATTCCGCAAGCTGGGCACGCGCATTGTCGATCTGCATCCGATGACCGTTATGCAGAATGCACGCACTTCTGGCGGCGGCAACATTGCTCTGGTTCCCACGCGGGCGGCGACAGTTGGCCCGAAAGAGACCTGGAAGGCTGAGAAAGTCTCGATCTGGCAGGCGGGTTGTCACGACAATGCCTTTGGCATGCGCCTGACAACGCTGATGATTTCCAAGAAGGTACCGGATTCAGCAGTACCCATGTCGCTGCTAGCCGATCATCCCAACGTGCAATTCAACTTCTTCCGCCCAGGCCTGGGTACCTGCAAAGTCGAAATGCATTGAGCAACAATCCGGGGGCAGGAAGAATCCTTTTTGAACAACGAAAAGCACAAAACGACCCGAAAAAATTTCAGGGGAAGTGGCTTTGACTGCGGAAATGCGTTGCTCATCCCATGAAATTTTTCGGGTCGTTAGTGTATTTCGTGGTTAAAAAATACCACTGCCACCCAGCTTTGCTGAAGCATTACGTTTTTTTTTCGAGAGGAAAAATATGAGTAAGAAACCTGCTGTTCTGGCCTTGGTCGCGCATCCCGATGACATTGAATTTATGTCCATGGGAGCCATGTTGATGTTGCAGAAGCGCGGCTGGGAAGTGCATTATATGACGATCGCCAATGGTTGTTGCGGCACTGCCGTTGACGATGTCGAGACCATATCCCGGAAGCGCAAAGCGGAATGTCAGGCGGCCTGTGAACTGGTTGGCGCGATCTGGCATCCGTCGGTCTGCAATGATCTCGAGGTTTTTCACAACTGGGACATCATCAGCAAGGTGCTCAGCGTCATTCGGGAAGTACGTCCGCGGATCATTTTCACCCAGTCGATGGATGATTACATGGAGGATCATACGAATTCCTGCCGGGTTTCCGTGACTGCTGCCTTTGCCCGGGGAATGCTGAATGCCAAATGCGATCCGCCCCGTGCGCCGATTCAGGATGATGTCACCCTTTATCACAGCACACCGCATGGTTTGATGGATCCCCTGCGCCGCAAAATCGAACCGGAAATTTTTGTCAATGTGGAGCCGGTGATCGATCAGAAATGGGATATGCTTGCCTGCCACAAATCGCAGAAGGAATGGCTCGATGTCAGTCAGGGAATGGATGCCTATTTGAATGTGATGAAGGATTTTGCAGCCCAACTCGGTCAGCGTTCCGGAAAATTCCAATATGCGGAAGGATTCCGCCGTCACTCCTGGCTGGGCTTCTCGGGCAAAGAGATCGATCCTTTGCGCGAAGCACTCGGGGCGGATGTCGTTGACAATCCACGATACCGTTAAAGTGAACTGGTTCTTTAACAACGAAAAACACGAAAAGACACGAAAAAAATCATGGAAGTGGCTTTGTGTGCTTTCCAGCTCCAGCTTTCCATGATTTTTTTTCGTGGCCTTTCGTGTTTTTTCGTTGTTAAAAAAAGGAGTTAGCATGTCGGATTATATTGTTTCGGAAAAGAGCGGTTCTGCGATTCAGAGTGCAATTGATACTGCAGCAGCGGCCGGTGGCGGCAGAGTCTGCCTGGAACCGGGTTTGTACCTGTCAGGGACTCTTTACCTGAAAAGCAATATCGAGCTGCATTTGCCGGCCGGCGCGGTGTTGAAAGGATATTCGAAGCCGGATCTTTATGATGATTTCTGTGATCCGGGCTTTGATGCGGTTGCCCCGGAAGGCAGCCGCAAATGCCTTCTGGCAGCGGCGCATGCTGAAAATATCGCGAT
>JAQVUB010000311.1 GCA_028699735.1 Lentisphaeria bacterium
AAAGCGTCTCGGACGGGACATGAAGTAAATGCCCTTATATGGGCGAACCAGGTTCCAGATATATTCCGTCTTGTCCACATAGAGATAGTGCCCGTTGATCAGGTCTTCGAAGGTGTATACACTGCTGGTCAAATCTTTCATATCCTGAATCCTCCAATTAGAAGATACTCTATCAAGCATACTGTAATATGAAAAAGAAAACCTGCCATACGCCAGGGGGCAGGGGTCAGACAGGTCAGACAGGTCAGACAGGTCAGACAGGTCAGACAGGTCAGACAGGTCAGACAGGTCAGACAGAACTCCCTGCCCCCTCGGCAATTCGGGGGTGAAAGCATAAACGCACATCACAACCGGGCCGGTTGCGCCACCTTTTAAACCTGCACCCTGCACCCTCGGCAATTCGGGGGTGAAAGCATAAACGCACATCACAACCGGGCCGGTTGCGCCACCTTTTAAACCTGCACCCTGCACCCTATTCCAGCAAGTATGCCAAATCCTGCGGGGTCAGTGCCAGGCCCTGTTGCGGAGCAGCGGCGAGGACAGTCTCAGCTAACTGACGTTTGTTCTGCTGCAGCAGCATGACCTTTTCCTCGACGGTATTGCGGGCGATCAGGCGATAGGCGAAGACCGGTTTAGTCTGGCCGATGCGATAGGCCCGATCGACCGCCTGTGCTTCGGCGGCAGGATTCCACCAGGGATCAAGGATGAAGACATATTCAGCGGCAGTCAGATTCAGTCCGACACCCCCGGCCTTCAGGCTGATCAGAAAGACCGGGATGCCGGCGTCTTCCTGAAACTGTTTGACCAGCTCCGCGCGGTTTGCAGTGGCTCCATCCAGATAGCAGTAACGCAGACCCAGCTGTTGCAAACCGGGTTGCAGCAGGCGCAAAAACCGGCTGAACTGCGAAAAAACCAGAGCTTTTTGTCCAGCTTGGGCAAGTTCCTCGAGTCGTTCCAGCAGAAATTCCTGTTTGGCGGAAATTTCGTTGTTGCGTTGTTCATTAAGCAAGCCCGGGTGGCAGGCCGCCTGACGAAGGCGCAACAGTGCAGTCAATGCTTCCAGTTTCTGGCCGCTGCCATCTTTTTTCTCCTGCTGGCGTTGCTGCCGATAGTATTCTTTCAGTTCATCGTAACAGGTTCGTTGTTCGCCCTCCAGTTCACAGAATATCACCTGTTCGCGTTTTGGCGGCAGTTCACTGGCAACCGCTTCTTTTGTACGCCGCAACAAAAAAGGACGCACAGCCTTTTGCAGACGTACGCTTTGTTCCGCACTCAAGATCAATTGCCCGCCGCTGAATTGCCGCAGAAAAGTTTCCCCAAACAGACCCGGATTCAAGAATTCCAGTTGCGAAAACAGTTCCGAGAGCCGGTTTTCGACTGGGGTTCCGGTCATCGCCAGGCGGTGGTCTGCACGGATTGTGCGCACCGCTTTGGCAGTCGAACTGTCTGCATTTTTGATGGCCTGAGACTCATCGAGGATGCAGTAATCAAAATGCTCTCTGGCAAGCGGGACGGGATCCTGCCGCAAGGTACCGTAAGTGGTAAAAAGGACATCGATCGAGCCCAGCTTTTTCAGGATTTGATTCCGCTGGCTGCCCAGGTAGAATCCCTGTCGCAGCATAGGGGCAAACCGTTCGGCTTCTGAACTCCAGTTGAAGATGAGCGAACGCGGCAGCACCACCAGTGACGGGAAATTGGCGATCTGCTGTTTCCGCCAGGCCAGCAGTGCAAGAACCTGTACGGTTTTGCCAAGCCCCATGTCATCAGCAAGGCAGACTCCCAACCCGGAGTGCCCCATGGCCAGAAGCCAGCCAAGCCCATCCGCCTGATAGGGACGAAGAACCGCAGAAAATCCCGGAGGCGGCGCCACTGCCTTGGGCTGCTCAAAAACCTGCAAAGCCTCCAGCGTCCGCGAAAATTGGCCGTCGGCATCCTGCAGGCGTTCCTCGATCAATGCTGCCAAAATCGCAGCCTGCTGCCGCCGCACCCGGATTTTTTCCCCTGCTTCCTCCCCGATTTCGGTCAAAGCTGTGAATTTTTCCAGCCATTCCAGGGGCAAAATGCCATAGGTGCCATCATCGAGGCGAACACTCTGCTGCCCGCGCCGCAAAGCCCGCAATAATATCGGCAGAGGCATTTTCTGACCGGCAAAATCAACTTCGCCGCTGACTTCAAACCAGTCCATCCCGGCACTTTGCACTTGGGCTTTTTTTTCAGTGGGGCGCCGGTAGGTTTTTCCTGCGGCAGTGATATACCAGTCTTCGAGCACCAGAGTCTGTATGGCTTGATCAAGACGGCTGGGCAGCAGGCGCCAGCCGTTATTATCCCGTCCTTCACGGCAGAAACCCAGACTTTCCATACGCAACTGCAGTGCCGACTCCGCCTGAAAATCCCTTTCCAGAATTTCACCCGTCTTTGTACCAGCCAGAAGTCGCCCGGGGGTTCCCGGTTTGCAGCGATTTCCGCCATATTCGAAGCTTAATTCCGCATGCAGCTGTTCTTTGCCGGCAAACTTGAATTCCGCACTTTGGATAAACAGCACTCCTTTAGGGGTGCCGGCGGTGATTTGGCAAGTCAACTCTACGGGATGTTCGAGGTCATGCTGCCAGCCATGGAGGTAAAATTCCCGGCAGAGTCCGGCAGCCTCCTGGGCATGCAGCAGGCGGCCGACGGAATTCCGGCGGCTTTCCTGCCATAATTGCAGAGCCAATACCGGAGCCACTGTCATATCTATCCGGAAAAGATGATCCGCAGTCAGAGCCATGCCACAAGCTCCCAAAAAAAGAAGCTGGTTTAAGGGGAGCATTTTTTCCGGAACCGGCAACAACGCCTGCAGACCGTATTGACCAGAAGGCAGATTTTCCAGGATATAGCGCATGCTCATCGGGTTTCCGCCACTGATATTCAGGCGATGAAAACGCAAGGGTTTCTCCTGGCTGGAGTACCAGCGCAAGCGTCCACATCCGGCCAGCAGGGTCAGCAGCTCATCGAGCTTTTGTGACGAGACTGGGAAAACATTTGCCGGGGCATCCGAAGGTTCTTTTACCCTCAACAGCAGACCCAGAACCTGTTCGTCGAGACGCTCCGACACCGCTGTGCCTGCCTCCGGAAAAAATGGACGGCAGACGGATTTTCCGTCGCCGCCGGCACTCTTCCACCAAGTCTCCAGGAAGAACGTTGTTTGCTCAGGTTGCTGACGGGCAAGGTTGATAACATATAAAATTTCAGCGTTGTTTACCCCGGAAATCCGGGAAACCTCCACTGGCTTGGACAATGCCCGGAAACCAGAAGCCATCTGCTCAGACTCCCAAGCATCCATATCGTCCGATTTTTTTTTCGAGCGTCCGGTACGCTCGTACTCATAGAAAAAGTCCTGCCCAGCAGGTGGCTGTTCATCCCCTGGCAATGGGATTTTACGGCTGATATTTTTCTGCAACGCTCTGGTAAGCGCCTGCTGTTTCTGAGCCAGGCAAAGTGCCGCCCATAAATGAGAACAAAGAGCACCTGCCTTGAATTCAGCACAGTCACATGCCGGCAACATGCGGTTCTTTTCAACACGCCAGCTGCATTCGTACAAAGAACCGTCACGAACCTCCGCTCGAAATAACTCAAAACTGCCAAAAAGAGCATGAACAAGCCCGGCAGAAAGAAGCTTTTCCCCCGCTTGACGACATGCCTCCGTAAAATTTTCGGCAAACTTCACCAGCATCGCATGACCCGATATTTTTTAGTTATTGTGCGAAATTTTGTGATGAAAAGTCGCACAGGTAGCATTGGTTCAGGCGATCCTGGCATAGAATGGCGCCCCCCCTGCCAGCCCCCCTGCCAGCCCCCCTGCCTCGCGCGCGTACTGATACGGGATGGTCAGCCCCCTTGGTTGGGTGGGGATCGGAGTTGTCTGAACCACGGCGAAAAAATAACGCAGAAAAAACGGAATTGCAAGAAGAATCATAAGCAGGCTTACAGAAACATAAGCATTCCTGCTCATCACACGGATTCCTGTTCACCACAACAGTGGTCTTGATGTTCGGTAAAACTCAACTACATGAACCGGCACTCCACATTCCCTCCGACACAACACCTCAAGGAGGGAAATTACCACGTGTGGTTGAACGTACGAACATGGAATTTTGCTAAGCGGTCTC
>JAQVUB010000312.1 GCA_028699735.1 Lentisphaeria bacterium
AGCCGACAAGGAGGGAAGTTACGACATGGGGACGGACGCACGCAGGGGAGCCGCCGGGACGGCGGCGCTACATATTCCCGCCGACGAAGACGACAAGGAGGGAAGTTACAACATAGGGACGGACGCACGAAGGGGAGCCGCCGGGACGGCGGCGCTCCATATTCCCGCCGACGGAGACGACAAGGAGGGAAGTTACAACATAGGGACGGACGCACGAAGGGGAGCCGCCGGGACGGCGGCGCTCCATATTCCCGCCGACGAAGACGACAAGGAGGGAAGTTACAACATAGGGACGGACGCACGAAGGGGAGCCGCCGGGACGGCGGCGCTCCATATTCCCGCCGACGGAGACGACAAGGAGGGAAAGAACCACATTGAGTTCAAGGTACAAGCATGAAATTTTCCTAAGCGATCTCTTACCTCAACACAACAACCTTTAAAAATTTCGTGCTTTTTCGTGTCTTTCGTGGTTAAACCTTTTTGGAAGCCCTCGACTTAATTTTGGGAACTGCACCCAGTCCAGGGTGTCCATCAGTTCCATTTGTGTCCCTGTCCATAAAAAATGAATGAGAACGCCCTGTAACGAAAGGTGACTTGTTCGGGGTTATATTAAGGTTTGGCACGGAAATGTTTTGCGGGCATAATTGAGCAGGTAATGGACGATGTATTTATTTCATATACGCACCTACGGTTGTCAGATGAACGAGCGGGATTCGGAGGCTTTGAGTTGTTTATTGGAAGCTTATGGTCATCAGAGTGTTACCGAGGAGGAATCAGCGGATGTTCTGATCTTCAACACCTGCAGTGTTCGGGATCAGGCGGAGCGCAAGGTACTTGGGAAGATTGGGATCATGAAACGACTAAAAGCTCAGAAGCCCGCATTGAAGATAGGAATTATCGGTTGTATGGCTCAGCGGCTTGGCGAAAGTCTGTTTGAGAAGCTGCCGCATGTTGATTTTGTTGTTGGCACAGGGCAGATGAATCAGGTGCCAGAGTTCTTTACGAGGATCGCTGCAGGGGAGACTCATCTCTCTGCATTATCCCTCGAAGTGGAGGAAGCGGAACTTTCAGGACATCAGGGGCAATCACTGACGTCCTATATCTCGGTGATGCGAGGCTGTGACCAGTTTTGCACATATTGCATCGTTCCGCACACGCGCGGGCGGGAAAAAAGTCGCCCCATTCCTGATATCGTAAAGGAGGTGCGGGAGCAAGTTGACGGTGGCAGCAGGGAAGTCCTTCTGCTGGGGCAGAATATTACCGCGTATGGGGTGGCAGAAGCCAGAAAGGAAGGCATTTACACGCCGGAATTCTCAGCCTTTGCAGATTTGCTTCAGGCTTTGCAGGAGATTCCAGGGCTATTGCGCATCCGATTTACCTCGCCACATGTGCGCTACATGAATCAAAAATTCATTGAAACCGTTTGCAGACTGCCAAAGGTATGCAAGGCTTTTCATATCCCCTTGCAATCCGGCAGCAACCGCATGCTGGCTGCAATGAACAGGGGGTATACCGCTGAAGAATATCTTCAGTGCATTGAAGGCATCCGCAGCCTCGCTCCGCAAGCCGTCTTTTCCACTGATATCATCGTCGGATTCCCGGGGGAAACCCCGGAGGAGTTCGAGCAGACCCGGCAGGTCATGCATCAGGTACAGTATGATATGGCTTACATTTTCCGCTACTCTCAGCGCGAAGGCACCAGAGCGGCAAAAACCCTCAAAGACGATGTGCCGGAAAACGAGAAAATGGAACGAAACCAGATTCTTCTCAGTGAACTTTCAGAGGGCGTGGAAAAGCGCAACAAAGCCTACCTGGGCAAAACGGTGGAGGTCTTGCTGGAAGGTAAAAGCAAGCGCAATGAAGAGCGCTGGACCGGACGCACGGATTTGAATAAAGTCTGTGTTTTCCCGCCAGTGGAAGGGTTTCATCCGGGGCAGCTCTGCCAGGTGAAAATAGGCCGCACAACAGCTAATTCCCTGTTTGGAGATATTATTCAAGCATGAAAAGAAATTTTTGAAATAGCTGGAGAAACAGCGATGAAATTTTTTGCCCTTGATTTTGATGGTGTGCTTTGCGACAGCGCTGCCGAGACCGCAGCCAGTGCCTGGAAATGCGCTTGGGAACTCTGGCCGGAACTGCTGAAAACCCAACAGATTCCCCTGGAAATCATCGACCAGTTTCTGCGGGTGCGTCCTTATCTGGAAATCGGCTGGCAATCGGTGCTGATGCTTCGCATGCTGCTGGAAAATCAGCCGATGGAAGCATTTCAGAATAAGCTCGAACAACATTGCCAGCGACTATTGAAAGCCTGTGGCCTGGATGCTCAAACCCTGATCCGGAAATTTGCACAGAGCCGTGACAGCTGGATACGTGAAGATCAGCAGGGATGGCTGAACAGCCACCGCTTTTATCCAGGAAGCATCGAGGCGCTCACGACGGCAATGGAAAAACATGAAGTCCGCATCCTGACAACCAAGCAGGAACGCTTTGCGCGCCTCTTGCTGGCAGGGCAGGGGATCCAGTTCCCCGAAACCAAAATCTGGGGGTTGGAAAAGAAAATAGCCAAGGAAGATCTGCTCGAAGAATTCATCCGCGACGGGGCAGGGGATATCTATTTTGTCGAAGACCGCCTGGAAACCCTCCTGCGGGTAGCCGCCCGCCCGCAACTGGCCGGAATCCGTCTGTACTATGCCCTGTGGGGATACGGAACGGAAATGGAACAACAGCAGGCTCGGCAGCACCCCGCTATCACCTGCCTCGATCTGACGCCATTCAGGCAAATGCTGCAGGCGTAAACCTTGAAAGGAATAACCGGATATGCCGGTAAAAATACTGTTTTGTGATCTGGATGGCACCCTGATTGCACAGGGTCAGGGACTCTCCGAAGATAATCTGGAGATGCTGCAGAGCTTGAGGGCAGGGGGGGTGATTGTCGCTTTGGCCAGCGGCCGAAGCCCATTCTCGCTGAGCAAGGTCGTCACCCCCCAAATGCCCTTCGATTATGCAATCTTTTCAACCGGTGTCGGCATCATGGACTGGCAAAAACAACAAATCCTGCTGCGCCGCGAATTGAGCGAAGGGCAAGTGCACCAGGCGCTCGAAATCCTCTGCTCCGAGCAAATCGATACAATGGTGCAAGCCGCTTTGCCGGATAACCATCTCTTCCAATACTGCCAATTCAACGCAGAAGAAGCCAGTGGAACGGATTTCTGCCGCCGAATCCGGCTCTATCAGGGGTTCTGCAGCCCGTTACCGCCGGAATCCTGGCGTGGATCAGCAAGCCAGCTGCTGACAATCATGCGCCCGGATGACCCCCGTTTTCTGCGAATCCTTCCTAAACTACAGGACTTTTCCGTCATCCGCGCCACGTCTCCATTGGATGGTCACAGCACCTGGCTGGAAATCTTTGCGCCTGGGGTCAATAAATCCAGTGCTGCCAGTTGGCTGTCAGGGAAATTACCTGTCCCTCCTGTAACCTATGCGCTTGGCAATGATCATAATGATCTGGATTTGCTAGCCTGGGCAAAACACAGCCTGGTCGCCCTGGATGCACCCCCTGAACTGCAAACGCAATTCACCGTGTTAAACGCCGAACCGGCCCGCTTCCTGCGGCAGGCAGCACATATCTGGCAGCTACTCTGAGTAATGCGTCCATTGAAACTGGGTGACAGTGGTATTTTTTTTACAACAAAAAGCACGAAACGACCCGAAAAAATTTCATGGGTAGTACGACGCATGCTAGCAGTCAACGCTGCTTCCATGAAATTTTTTCGGGTCGTCTCGTGCTTTTCGTTGTTCAAAAAGAATTCCTCCGTTACCAGTTTTAGTGACGTATTACTGCTCTGATAAGACCTTTTTCACAACGAAAAAAAAGGGCTGTCAGAATACCGGTCTTTGCAGCAGTTGCAGGAATTCATTGCGGGTGGCTTCGGATTCGTGGAAGCTACCCAGCACTGCGGAGGTAACCATGCAGGAATTTTGTTTTTCGACACCGCGCATCATCATGCAGAGATGACGGCATTCCATGACCACACCAACCCCTTCTGCGTTGATTTTATCTTTGATATAACGGGCAATATGCTGAGTTAATCGTTCCTGCAGCTGCAGACGGCTGGCAAAACAGTCCACCAGCCGCGCAAGTT
>JAQVUB010000313.1 GCA_028699735.1 Lentisphaeria bacterium
TCCAGAAAGTCGTTTATGACAGTATATTAAGATATTTACCTGGCTGGTATTGATCTTTGTCAGTGGCCAGTGTTTTCATTTTAGATTATCAGAGGGAAGATATGAGTGTTCGCGTACGTTTTGCCCCATCGCCGACGGGGCAGGTGCATATTGGCAATATCCGGGCGGCCATTTTTAACTGGCTTTTTGCCAGGCATGAAAAAGGCGTTTTTCTGCTGCGCATTGAGGATACGGATATCGAGCGTTCGACCCCGCAGGCAATTGCCACGCTGCTGGAAGTGATGGAATGGCTGCAGCTCAACTTTGACGAAGAACCCCTCTATCAGACTTCCCAGCAGGACAAACATCTTGCCGCCGCAGAAAAACTGCTCAGCGAAGGCAATGCCTACCGGGATAGCAAAGGCGGCGGCGGAGAAGCGATCCTGTTCCGTATTCCCTGGGATGCGGAAAAGGTGCCGGGCGTCGTCGAACAGGGGGAAGCCGAACTGCAAATTCATCCGGAAGTGCCGTTGGTGATCAGCGGAAAAGGACTGAATTTTGCCTGTGTCTCGGCTAAAGGAACGCAGGCTCCCGGCGGGGGATGCCTGGCAGGCTTCAAAAATCTGCGTGTGCTTGACGAAGCCGGGCAGGTCATTTTCCGTATTGACGAACACATCCGGGAAATTTTCGAGCAGGATGCGGTTTTCACGCTGCCGGAAGCGCGCAAGCTCGAGTTTACCCGCCGTGCGGTGACCTATGCAGACCGGGTCAAGGGGCTGATGAGCAAACCTCTGGACAGCATGAAGGATCTGGTGATTGTGCGCAGTGACGGTACCCCGGTATTTCATCTGGCCAATGTGGTTGATGACATCACTCAGCGGGTGACTCATATCATTCGCGGTGATGATCATGTCGAAAATACCTTCCGGCATCTTTTCCTGTTCCGCTGCCTGGGCGCGGTTCCGCCAGTTTATGCACACCTGCCGATGATTGTCAATGCCGCTGGAAAACCCTACAGCAAACGCGATGGCGATGCCTTCGTCGGCGATTTCCGGGACAAGGGTTTTCTGCCGCAGACTCTGTTCAATTATCTGAGTCTTCTTGGCTGGTCGCCAGGGGATGACCGCGAGAAGATGACTCGTGAGGAATTGATAGAGGCCTTCAGTCTCGAGCGTTGTTTGCATGCCTCCGCTCAGATGGATATCATCAAGATGACTAATCTGAACGGAGCCTACATTGCGGAGATGCCGCTGCCGGATTTCTGCGCCGTCTGCCGCCCGTATATTTCCGCACTGCCTTGGAGCAGTGGTATTCAGGATGATTACTGGCAGAAGGTCTGTGCTTTCATGCAGAGTCGTGTGAAGCGCTTTGTCGATGTCGAACAGTGGGAATACTTCTTTGTCGAGATTCCGACCTATGACGACAAACTCTGCGCCAAACAGTTCAAGGATGAAACCGTGCAGAAAGCGCTGCGCCAGCTGCCGGATGCACTCTACAAACTCGACACATTCACTGCTGCCGGCATTGAGCAGGCCATTCATTCCGTGACTGATGCGGCCGGTTTGGCGCAGGGAAAGCTGAATCAGCCCATCCGGGCGGCAGTCACCGGTATTGGTATTGGTGCCGGAATCTATGAAACGCTGGAACTTCTCGGACTTGAGAAAACCCTCAAGCGCCTCGAATACGTAGTAGGCAACTTTCTGTAAATTTTCAATCATCTTAACCACCTGTTACTTGTCTTCGCGCCAAGGCCATTCTCAATGGGTTGTGATAAGATCATCACAACCGGGACGGTTGCGCTACTTTTTAAAGGAAAAATTACCATGCCGGTTCAGCTTCCCATTATCGCCATTGTCGGACGTCCCAATGTGGGCAAATCGGCTTTATTCAACGCCATTTTGCAGCATCGTATATCGATTGTTCATGAGCAGAGCGGGGTGACCCGGGACTGCGTCATGGCTCCCGCCCAACACTTTGGAAAACCATTTTTGCTGGTAGATACCGGTGGGCTGGGAACCCTCAACGGTGAGAAGAATGTGGATTTGTTTGACGGTATGATCCGTGAACAGGTCAGCCGCATTATCGAAGAGGCCAGCGTCCTGATCTGGGTCGTCAATTGCCAGGATGGCATCACCTCCCAAGATGAGGAAGTCGGAGATTTTCTGCGCAAGGCCGGCAAGCCGGTGGTTATTTGCGCCAACAAGGCTGACAATCAGGAGGTCGCCCAGATGGCCGTTAGTAATTTTGCCAGTCTGGGTTTCAAAGAGATTGAGCCGACCAGCTGTACTCATACATGGGGCATCAGCCAGCTGATGGATGTGGTCATCAAACATGTTCCGAAAGTCGAACAGGAAGAAGAGGAAAAACGCCTCCGTATCGCCGTCGTCGGACGACCCAATGTCGGCAAATCCTCCCTGGTAAACCGGATTTTTGGCGAAGAGCGGGTAATGGTCAGTGAGATTGCCGGCACCACGCGCGATGCAATTGATGTCCCGGTGACTCTTCGCAAAGACGGGCAGGAATTGCCGGTGACCCTGGTTGATACCGCTGGAATGCGGCGCAAAAAACAGATCGATACGGTCGTCGAGTTTTTCAGTGCAAACCGCACCGAACAAGCCATCCGCCGCAGCGATATCGTTTTGTTCCTGCTGGATTCTGTTGAGCCCTGCACGACTCAGGAACGGCGTATCGGGCGTCTGATTGTTGACGCCCGCAAGCCCTGCATCATGCTGGCCAATAAATGGGATCTGCTGGCCAAAGAGGGGCGCAAGGCTCCAGAGCTGATCGAGCAGATTCGTGAGGACATGCCTTTTATGAACCACGCCCCGATCCAGATTATTTCCGCGTTGAATGGTTACAACTTCAAAGGGATTTTTGATCATCTTCTGCGGGTTCGTGAACAGATGAAAGTCATGGTACCCACCTCCGTTTTCAATCAATTTCTGGAAGATACCCTGCTGCGCAATCCGCCTACCTCAAAAGGAATCCGCCGCTTCAAAGTCTTCTACGGAACCATGAAATACAACCCTCCACCCAAATTTCTGATCTTCGTCAACAGCAAAAAACTCTGCCCGGCCAACTACCTGCAATTTCTTGAAAATCAGATCCGTGATGCTTTTTTCCCGGAATCCGGTTTGCCGATCAGCCTGGAATTGCGTGAACGTGAGCGCATGGAGGATGCCAGCGCCACGCGCAAAGCTGCCGCCGGTGCGCAGCGGGCCCGTCGCAAAATGGATTTCGGAGCGGAGCGACGCAAACAGCGCAGCAAAGGACTGCGCAAAGTTTAAACTTTTTTTAACCACGAAATACACGAAAATACACGAAAAAATTTTCGCGCCTTTTCGTGTCTTTCGTTGTTAAAAAAGGAATCCTGATGGATGAGCATGTATTTTGCAAAAATCATTTTGGCTTCTGCTTCGCCGCGGCGGCAGGAGCTTCTGCGCGAGGCCGGAATTTCCTTTGCAGTGCATCCGGCTGAGGTTGACGAGGAGTTGCTGCCCGGTGAGTTGCCGGCTGTTTCGGTGATGCGTCTGGCTGCGTTGAAAGCAGGTGCGGTTGCTGCGCAACATCCCTGCAGTCTTGTTCTTGGGGCTGATACATTGGTCGTACTCGATGGCAAAATGTTCGGCAAGCCTGCTGATTTTGCGGATGCCTGCCGTATGCTGAAAGAGCTTTCCGGTCGGACGCATGAGGTTTTGACCGGGGTTAGCCTGGTGAAATATGGTCAGCCGGCCTATACCTGGTGTTCAAAGACGCTTGTCACCTTTAAAATACTCAGGGATGAACAAATCGCTGCGTATTTCCGTCTGGTGAATCCGTTAGACAAGGCGGGTTCCTATGCCATTCAGGAACATGGGGAACTGCTCGTGGAAGGAATCCAGGGGCTGCGCAGCAATGTCATCGGGCTGCCGGTGGAAGAGGTCGTACAGAAATTGCAGGAATTGCAGAAATGAGAGCATTGCTTCAGAGAGTCACCGAAGCGGCCGTCAAAGTCGATGGCGAAAACATCGGCTCCTGCGGAAACGGGCTGCTGATCTTGCTGGGAGTCTGCAATGGAGACTCCCGGGAGGAAGCCGCCTTCCTTGCCGAAAAATGCCTCAACCTGCGGATTTTTGCCGATGATGAAGGGAAGATGAACCGTTCTCTGCTGGATATTCAGGG
>JAQVUB010000314.1 GCA_028699735.1 Lentisphaeria bacterium
GGACGGAACACGGACGGAACACGGACGGAACACGGACGGAACACGGACGAGTCTTAACCCCGAAGGGGCGTGACATACCAGCCCAGGGCAAGCAAGGCCGCCAGGCCACAGCGACGCCCTGGGTTAGTATCCCCACCATGAGCAAAACCCTGAAAGGGCGTGACATAATTGTGTTAGACCCAGAAAGTACTTTTTACCGTTGTCTTCGCTTCACTGCCTTCAAAAAGATGTTAGCTTCTCCATGGATGTTCGTTATGTCACGCCCTTTCAGGGCTTTTGGTTTTTGGCTGATCCTATCCCAGGGCGTCGCTGCGGCCTAACGGCCTTGCTTGCCCTGGGCTGGTATGCCTCGCCCCTTCGGGGTTAATTCGGAGACTGGTTCCGTCCGTGTTCTAAAACTTTGGTTGTGGACGCCAGTCCACCCCAAGGTTTTTCGTAATTTTTCGTGGTTAAAAATTGGAAAAGCATACTATGCAATTGATCAAACGTGACGATAAAGATTTTCAGAAAAAGCTAGAACCGCTGCTGAAGCGCAGCGCTTTTTCCAGCGATATCGACCGCTCCGTCAGCGAAATCCTTGAGCGTGTACGCCGGGAAGGCGATGGTGCTCTGTCAGTTTTTGCCCTGCAGTTCGATCATGTCGATCTGACTCCGCAGGAATTCCGGGTGAGTGAAGCAGAATGCCGTGCTGCTGCGGAAAAGGTGGATTCCGCGACGCGTGCAGCGGTCGATTGTGCGGTTTGTCAGATACAGGAGTTTTCGCGACGCCGTCTGCCGGTCAACTGGTCTTGTACACCGCGTGCCGGGGTGACTTTGGGCGAGCAGTTTTCGCCGCTCGAACGGGTGGGCTGTTATGTGCCCGGGGGGACTGCGCCGCTGATTTCGACGGTTGTTCACACGGTTGCCATAGCCGCCGCAGCCGGGGTTCGCGAGATTGTGGTCGTGACTCCGCCCGGAAAGGATGGCGCCGTCAATCCGGCTCTGCTCTATGCCTGCCAGAAAGCCGGTGCGACAGAGATTTACCGACTGGGCGGGGTATACGGTATTGCCGCACTGGCCTTTGGTACTGCCACGGTTCGCAAGGTAGAAAAGATTGTCGGGCCGGGCAATGCGTATGTAACTGCAGCCAAGCGTCAGGTTTACGGGGAAGTCGCTCTGGATCTGGTTGCGGGTCCCTCTGAGATCATGATCATTGCCGATGCGTCAGCCAATGCCGCTTTTATCGCCGCTGACATGCTGTCGCAGGCCGAACATGGCTCCGGGCGCGAACAGGCCGTCATGCTCAGCACCAGCGCTGACCTGCTGCCAGCCGTGCGCGATGAATTGCTGCGGCAAAGCAAGCTGCTCTCGCGCAGCGAGTGCATCGAAAAGGTTTTGCAGAATGGAATTTTTCTGGTGGAAGTCAAAGACCTTGCCGAGGCCGCAGAGCTGGCCAGCCTGTATGCCCCGGAGCACCTCGAACTCATCGTCGAAAAACCACGCGAACTCGCACCCAAAATCACCGCCGCTGGCGCCATTTTTCTGGGGCCTTGGACGCCAGAGCCGATTGGAGATTTTGTCGCCGGCCCAAGTCATGTACTGCCGACCGGCGGCAGCGCCCGTTTTTTCACTGGTCTGACGGTGGAAATGTTTTTCCGCCGATCAAGCCTGGTGGAATATGACCGCAATGCCCTGGAACGCGAGCTTCCGGCAGTGACCTGCTTTGCGAAGAACGAAGGCCTCGATGCCCACGGCAACAGTGCCGCCATCCGCTTTCTTTTTTAACCACGAAAGACACGAAAAATCACGAAAATTTTCGTGCTTTTTCGTGGTTAAAAAACAAGTATATCGACATCATGGAATAAGATCAGATGCAATTTCAATTTCAAGCCGACCTGGCGCGCTTTTTCCAGGAACAGTTTCAATGTGAATCATTCCCGGTGGCTGTCGAACTCTGCCCCGCTGAATTTTCCGGGGATGTGACCGTATCCTGTTTTCCGTTTGCCAAGGCATTGCGTCGCAATCCGATGCAATTGGCTGGGCAGGTTTGCGAATTTCTTGCCGCACATCCGGATATTGAGAAAGCGGAGGCGGTGAAGGCCTTTGTCAATCTGACTTTGAAACCCGCTGCTTTAATGCGCGATACCATCGCTGATCCAGATCGATTGCAGGCCAGCTCCTTGTTGCCCGAATCCGAACGCCAGCGCATTCTGATTGAATTTTCAGCCCCCAACACCAACAAGCCGCAACATCTCGGACATGTGCGCAACAATACCGTTGGCATGGCCACTGCCAGTATTCTGGAACGGGCCGGGCATCAGGTCTTCCGCATCAATCTGGTTAACGACCGCGGCATTCATATCTGCAAATCCATGCTGGCCTATCAGCGCTTCGGCGAAGGCACCAATCCAGAAAAAGCCGGCAAAAAAGGTGATCACCTGGTCGGTGATTTCTATGTCCGCTTCGACCAGGAATTCCGCAGGCAGATTGCGGAACTGAAAGCCAATAATCCCGCTTTTGCCGACAAGGACTCCGATGAACTTTTCCTGGAAACGGAGATTGGGCGTTCGGCTCAGCAGATGCTCCAGAAATGGGAACAGGGCGATCCGGAAGTGCGGCAGCTCTGGCAGACGATGAATCAATGGGTCTTCGACGGATTTGCCGAAACTTACCGCAGTATGGGGGTTCAGTTCGAACATACTTATCTTGAAAGCCAGACCTATACCCTGGGCCGTGATATCATCCTTAAGGGCCTCGAAAATCAGGTTTTCAAACGCCGTGAAGATGGCGCTGTGATCATTGAATTCGAGGAGCCGAATCTGGGCAGCAAAGTCGTTCTGCGCAGCGACGGCACCAGTGTCTATGTTACCCAGGATATCGGAACGACTCTGCTGAAACAGAATGAATATCAGCCTGACCGGCAGATCTGGGTCGTCGGCGATGAGCAGAAATATCATTTTCAGGTGCTGTTTGCCATTCTGAAAGCCTTGGGGTATTCCTGGGCCGATCAGCTGACCCATATGGCTTACGGCATGGTGAACCTGCCCTCCGGCAAAATGAAGAGCCGGGAAGGTACGGTCGTCGATGCCGATGACCTCTTTGAAGAAATGGCAAACCTGGCCCGCGAGGCGACTCTGCAGCGCAACAAAGATGAAGTTCCTGCAGATCTCGAACAGCGTGCACAGGTCATCAGCATGGCCGCCCTGAAATTCATGCTGCTGAAGGTCAATCCCAAAACGACCATTCTTTTTGATCCGCAGGCCTCAATCAAATTCGAGGGCGATACCGGCCCCTATGTCCTCTATGCCTATGCACGGATCTCCTCGATGTTGAGGAAAGCCGCTGAGACAAGTAAGAATAACGCCCAGGCGGACTGGGGGCTGCTCGCCGATGAGGCTGAGAAGAAACTGGCTCTGCGCTGCGCGCTCTATCCCGAAACGATCCATAAAGCTGCCCGTGAACTGGACAGCTCCTGCCTGGCGGCCTATTTGCTCGATCTGGCCAAAGACTTCAGCACCTTCTACAATCGCTGCTCCGTGCTGAATGCCAGCGACCCTGCTCTACGCAAAACCCGCCTCGAACTCAGTGCCAGGGTGCGTAATATTATCGCCGACGGTCTGCATACCCTCACCATCGGCACCCTCGAAAGCATGTAAAAAAGTGGCGTAAGCGGCCCGCTTGCGAAAGCCCGTGCCTGCATCTCGTGCACGCCCATCCGTCAGAGCAACAATTCCTAAATTTTTTCGTATCTTTTCGTATTTTTTCGTTGTTAAAAAATGAACTCAACCAGTCCATCCATTGCTGCACCAGATGCGCGGGTTATGGCCCGTTGTCTGTTGATATGGCGTTGTCTGGCGGCAATTTTGTCCGGGTTGTTGCTCAGCGCTGCGTTTCCGCCGTTGGGCTGGGATTTTCTGATTTGGTTTGCGTTGCTTCCGCTGCTGTTGATTCCGCAGCCGCCGCGCTGGTGGGAACGGCTTCTGGTCGGTTATTTGTGGGGATATGTGCATTTTGCCAGCTGTTTGCTCTGGCTGAATGAAGTCGGTTTCGGTGCAGGCTGGCTGTTGGCGCTTTATTGCGCTTTGTTTCCGATGGCGTGGTACTTTCTGTTCAGCAGTGCCATCTGGCACCTGCGGCAACCCGCTTC
>JAQVUB010000315.1 GCA_028699735.1 Lentisphaeria bacterium
GCCGATGTCTCGGTAAAGATGGCTTTGCGCTCTCGTTCACTGGCCTGGACGATTCTATCCATGGGGATCCTCCGGGATTGCAAGCTGCCGGATATATTCATAAATCCATCCGGTAACCGCTGTGGTATCTTTTTGGATTTTTTGCCATTGCGAAGAAGTGAAGCATCTTTGCAGCCGGGTCAAAATTTCCGGCGTGATACGCTTTTCTCCCAGTGCACGCAAAGCCTGTATTGCCAATGCGCTTTCAGGATATTTGAAAATTGCTTCACGTTGTTTGGTGCTTTGGAATTGAAGCATGCGACCGGCAAGGTCATATTCCCGATTCGGACCGCTGGAAAGATAAAGATAGGTTCCCGGGACTTGAGTGGAAAGGCCCAGGCAGTTCAAGGCGGTGTCGCCATGGGGCAGAATGTGCCAGCGGAATTTCCGTGCCAAGGCCTGCGCGACATTGTCCACATCGGGAGCTACGATTTTGTTTAAAATCGAACTGAACATCGGATAATCGTAGATCCCGCGCATACAACGCCGTATCTTTCCGGCTTTGGCCAGCGATGAAAGCGATTCATCAATCTCATAGCGCTTGAAGTCAGGCAAAAAATCTGTTGCTGAAAATGCCCACCCCATGCCATGACCATAAATCTTTGAAAGTATTTGTTGTTTAGAAGACTTATGCATAATTGTCATCCAATGATTTTATAGAAATATACACTTTTTTTTCTATAGATCAATCAGAGCAGTAACAAATCATCGGTCCGGTACGAAAATTCATCTGCGGGCCAAGTTCCCATTTATGAGAAAGAAGAAAACGACTTCGGCAGGAAATTTCATCGAGTGGGATTGAATTTGGCGGCGAGTGATCCTTCTTCCAGCCTGAATTCCGGCATTCAGACACGGGGTGTCCTCCGGCGCAAGGTCGGATGAATGGGAATGCAGGTATTTGGAAGCTTCAGGCGGCCTGGCGGAAATAATGTTTCAAAAGGCCGCCCAGGCGTTCCCGGCAGGCGATCCGGCCTGTGGCCGGACCGGGTTCATCTTCCGGTCGAAGGGGTTTGTTGCCAAGCGACTGATGCGGCCTCTCTGCGTGATAAAATTCTAAAAGGCTTTTAACAACGAAAAAACACGAAGAGGCACGAACTTTTTAAAGTTGGGCTGGTAAGTTGACAGGAACCATCTGAAATTCTGTCATCATTCAAGTCAATGACTGCAAAATGCAAAATTCGACAATGAAATATCAGGTTGGGACAGGAGCTTACCTACTAAATTTTCGTACTTTTCGTGCCGTTCGTTGTTAAAAAGGTTTTTGGGACGCCCTCTAATACGCCCCTGGGAGTGGATGATGGCGGGCGCCCCGGCCGGCGCGACGATGCAGAACTGTCGAATTTTAGTTTCACCAGGCGGCGGTGCCAGCCAAGCAGGGTCGCCGGCCTGACAATGCTGACCACATCCTCCAGTCGCGTTCCCAGAGCGACCGCCTTGATCGACAGGTTTTTACGCTGGGCATCGGTCAAGATCATTCTTTTCCCGGTGGCTTTCAGACAACCCCGCAAGGTCTGGTTCTCCTCCCGGAGATAGTCAATCTCCCTCTGCTGCTGTTCATTGACATCCAGATGACGCAGCCGCGCCAGAAGGAGTTTCACATTGCGCCAGAAATCACGTCTCATCCTTGCCTCACGAAATCAGGTTTACCAAAGCCGGATACTATAATCTCAATACGGAGTCGGATAAATTCAACGTGGGGGGGGAAGTGGATTTTCACCTGAGGCAGCTACCGATGACAATTCTGCCGGAAAGCTTCCCCTGCCCTAACCGGACAGAATAAATCAACCGACGATGAGTTTTTGGATAGCACGGCAGCAATTCTATTTTATCACAATGCACTAAAAATAAAGTTCCGCTTAAAACTGACAAAAACTTCCTTAAATGGGAAAAAATGTCAGTTCATTCGGGGTTATAAAAATTTTTATTCACAAACGTGGGTTGACATTTGAAACATCGGTTTTATCTTAACAATAAATTCCATTTTCGGAAAAAATTGTCAGTTCACAAGCATGGATAAATAAAATGGAAATCTCTCGCGATATCTATCTTGAGCGTCTAAAACGTCGAAGAGGCAACCACATGATCAAGGTCATCACTGGTCTCAGACGTTGCGGGAAATCCTATCTTTTGTTCCAATTGTTCAAGCGTCTTTTGCTGGAGGAAGGAATTCCTGCCGACCATATTATTGAAATCGAATTTGACCGGCGTCGCAATGCCAGACTGCGCAATCCAGATGCAGCTTGCGAATATATTGACTCTATGCTGCGAGACAAAAACCAATACTACCTTTTTCTGGATGAGGTACAATTTCTGGAGGACTTTGAATCTGTGCTCAATGATTATCTCCATGTTGAGAATCTTGACATCTATGTAACTGGAAGCAATTCAAGGTTTTTGTCTTCAGATATTCTCACTGAATTCCGCGGACGCGGCGATGAGGTGCATATTTTTCCCCTTTCGTACAAGGAATTTTACCAGTCTTTCGAAGGTGCCCGGGAAGATGCCTGGCAGGAATATCTCATGTTTGGCGGATTGCCCCTGGTATTATGCAAAGAGACCGATGAGGAAAAATCCGCGTATTTAAAAAGTCTGTTCCAAAAGGTTTATCTGACAGATGTCATCAAGAGAAATCACATAAAGAAACACCCGGAAGAATTAGAGGACCTGCTTCAGATTCTGGCTTCCTCTGTTGGCTCGCTGACCAATCCACTGAATCTCGCCAATACTTTTCTCTCCGTAAAAAAGAGCAAAATATCCCGGTTGACTTTGTCCAAGTACTGCCACTTCTTTCAGGAAGCCTTTCTAATACACACGGCAAGGCGCTATGACGTAAAAGGGAAAAAATACATCAACACGCCACTCAAATACTATTTTGAAGACGTTGGTCTGCGTAATGCCCTCCTTAATTTCCGTCAGATGGAGGAGAATCACCTGATGGAGAACATCATCTATAATGAGCTGCGCATGCGGGGGTACAATGTCGATGTGGGAGTCATTGAAATACGCGGAAAAGACAAAGAGGGTGACAGGAAAAAAGTGGAAATCGATTTTGTTGCCAATCTAGGTAATAAGCGTTTTTATGTGCAATCGGCATTCCGCATTTCCGATGACGAAAAGCGTGAGCAGGAGAATCGGCCGTTGCGTCATATTGACGATTCCTTCAAGAAAATCATTGTCACAGGTGAAAACACTCGCATGTGGCGCAATGACGATGGATTTCTGGTCATGAATATTCAGGATTTTCTGCTGAACCCCAATAGTCTTGAGCTCTAAATGCAGACTTCCTTGCAAACGGGTTTGAACCGCATTGTCCAGGAATCAGCCGCGATATGATCCAGACAGTGATGAAACAGAACTTGAGATTTTTGAAATATACCGCGTCCTATCCAAAAACTCGTATGCGGACCAAGTCCCCGTTTTTGGGAAGGAAAGAAACGATTTCGGCAGGATTTTTCGTCGGACGAGACCATCTGCAGAAGGCCCGCCTTCGCTCGCTGCGCGAGCTACAGCGTGGCATTTTTTGCTAACGCAAAAAATGGTGGATTTAGCGCCGATTGGGCCTTCTTCCAGCCTGAATTCCGGCATTCAGCTACTGGGGGGGGCGGCAGGCTATGTTTTTAACCACGAAAAGCACGAAGCGGCACGAAAAAAAATCGGAAAGGGCGTTAACGCATGGAAAAGCAGCCAACGCCCTTTCCGATTTTTTTTCGTGCCGCTTCGTGCTTTTCGTGGTTAAAAAAACAGATTTATCTCTGGCGGTGCCAGCCAAGCAGGGTCGCCGGTCTGACAATGCTGACCACGTCCTCCAGACGTGTTCCCAGGGCGACCGCCCTGATCGACAGATTTTTACGCTGGGCATCGGTCAAGATCATTCTTTTCCCGGTGGCTTTCAGACAATCCCGCAAGGTCTGGTTCTCCTCCCGGAGATAGTCAATCTCCCTCTGCTGCTGTTCATTGACCGGGTGCAGTTCCCAAAAGTAGGTAGAGGCTATCCAGAAAGGGTTCAGGGGTCAGGCTTATAAGGTGGCGTAACCGGCCCGGTTGCGATTTCTGTTAGTACTCCCACGCCCGAACGGTCTCAGGTGC
>JAQVUB010000316.1 GCA_028699735.1 Lentisphaeria bacterium
CGTTCAGGCGTAATTTTTTATGATTTTGGCGATCACCTGGAAATTATCACTGCTCCTGCTGCGGAAATTCAGCCGGGCGGGATTGAAGCCAGCCTTGAGAGCCGGAAACGCTCCCTGGATCTTCCCTGATGAAATCAGCTCACCTGCCCTGTTCCGAACCATAAAATTCTGCTGATCTGAACAGGACAGGGTATCACCAGTTTTCAGTTTGCAGGGGAATTCCACGGACTTGCCGTTGATCGTCAAAACCGGATTTTCCAGCCGGGAACAGTGATCCACCGCAACTACTTCTTCCATTTCCACCCAAACCCGATCCATCGCCATGATGTTGCTGATGGTATAGATAATGCAGGTGATTCTGGAAAGATCGATCCCATTATTTTCCATAGGCAGTTCCGTATAATGCCAGGCCGAATTATTCAAAGGAATCTCAAGCTCAAAACTTTTGCCGTCCACATCCGTCAACTGAAGTTTGAGCGAGGCAAAGTTGGCACTGCTGCGAAGCCATATTCCCAAAGCCTCCCTGCCCGATAAGTCCAGCGGCAGCGCAAAACATTTGCCAATGGCAGCCCAACCCATATTATCGCCGCCGCGGGCACTGACTGCCTCAAAACGAAGCGTATTCTGGCTCCCTTTCAGACAGCCCCTCCCTGTCGTGAGCTGGTAAGTGACCAGCGCTTTGGCGGTGGAAGCATTTTCCGAATCAAATAAATAGCGCTCATAATGATTTTCCGGGCCGACCTTATACTCTTCGGGATCCCTGCATAGATCGATCTGGATCCTGTTCGCGCCGGCAGCAATCCCGGCGGAAACCGTTTCCAGTTCAAAATCAAGGACAGGAATATCGTTGGTCGAGTGTCCTTTCTCATCCCGGCGGCCGATCTGCCAGACATTGTCCCGGCCATCTTCGGATAGAATGATCCTGGGCAGTTCATATTCTGACTTCAGGTGATCCCAGTTGATCTGTTTCGAACGTCTGCCGAAGGCCTCCCCCTGCGTAAACCAGGTAAATTCCATACGGGCAGTGCGCCCGTCGGACGCGGAAGCCATCAGCCGGAAGGCGTTGCTGCCATGACAGACCTGAGCCGGAAGAAGCTCAAAACGTTTCAACAATTGGCCCTGTTCCGTATAATGACTTCCGCTACCCGTCCCGTCCAGTTCAAGATAATCACCAGACTGCATGGCAGCGGGAATCTGCAGGGTCGTACTGTTCAATTGGAGCGCGATGTCAGAAAGAATGACTTTTTCCTGCGGAAATGCGGTCAAGTCGCTGACTTCGATATCGACCGCCGAGTGCACCGGAATACAGTTCAGATAAAGATGGATGAATTCAATGTGATCACGATCCAGCGGCGACCGGGATTTACTCTGATCTCCGGCACTGTTGGAGTAGGGCCATTTGAAATCCGGCATGCTTTCGGTATCGCGTTCCCGGAACAGAATCCTGCAGTATTTCCATCCGGTAAAATCCAGTTTCACATAATGGTCGGAGACAGCGCCGAAATATTGCTTCGGACTGCGGAACTGAAAATTCAGCAGGGCTCCCGATCCATCACCTTTCACCCAGACCACGAAAGCATCGCTGCCGTGAGCAGAGAGGTACGGATACGGGAAATGCATGCCGGCTGCGGCCCAGGCGCCGTTGGAGACTCTGCCGTGATTGACCGCCTTGATCCGCAGCTTGTGCAGCGGAACTGCAGCATCCGGTTTTACAATATCCGTTGTAAAAGAAAGCGATTTTGCTGAATCATGACTGTTGATACTGCCGGCATTGCTGAAATCCGTCAACCTGAATCCTGCGGAACGGTCATCCACAGCATACAATGCCTCAAGTCGTGCCTTGAACGGCTGAACTGCATGAGTATTGTGGAAGTTCCAATCCATGCCTGAACTGATCTCGTCCAGGCGAAGCTTCTGCACCTGCAGCGGAAGCAGCTGCCAGACCCCTTTTGCATTCATCCGCAGATTAAACTCCGCATCGCGAGTCCTGAGACTTTGCAGATCCTCTCCCCTGAAATAGCGTGCCAGACGAAAACGCTCATACCAGCCGAGCAGCGTCAGCATATCAAAGATCCGTTCGTTCCATTGCGCACCGGACGCCTTGAGTTCCTGCAGAGACATGGGAGCATCGATACTCAGGTTCTTCATCGCGAAATATTCCAGTTCATCAATAAACTGTCCGCGGCAGCCCGGCACGGCACCGCGGGCGGCCCACCAGCCCATCTGGGGCACCAGGAGATCAGCTGCAGGAACCGTCCCGATCCGGTCAACATGCGCCTCATGGCTCCGTTTGACAGCCCAGGACGCATGATCCCAGGCTCCGAGCCGAGTGTGGAACCACCAGTCGTTATGATTCCAGTTGCTTGCTTCGATGACCGCATTTTCAGGCAGACGCTGAAAGATCTTCCAACGCATGACATCCGTCCCGTAGCGACTGCGCATCCCTTCGGAACCGTCATAATACATACCGTCCAGATTCAGATATTTATAGGTATCGGTAATGGCATCAGCCAGGGCATCAGCTGTCTTGCCGTCCGGTTCCGGATAAAATGCCAGATAGCGCTGCTGCAAATATGCCGCCTCAGCATCCTGAGCATGTTTCGAGGCACTGGTACCGAACGCGCCGCGGATGCATTTTTTGAAACAGTATGGCTCCTCGCGGGAGATTTCCTGGTACTGGATAATTTCCTGCCCGATTTTGATTGCATTGCCATTGGAAGAATAACTCCACACCAGATCATGAATGTCGGCTGGTTTTTCATGAACATAGATGACCTCATCTTTTTCATCCGTGGGACGCGACAGCGTATAACGGGCGGAAGCGATCAGGTCATCGGCCGGGACTGGCGTCACCCAGGAGTCATCCGGTTCGATGCAGGCCGTCAGCGTGTGAAAACTGGCTTTCAACCCTGCGGCATGAATCTTATCCACCGCTTTCTTCATATCCGCAATACCGTCCGGATAAAAGTTGCGATTAACCTCATAATGACCCAGAGTGTGCCACCAGGCGTGCAGATGAATAAAGGAAAAGTATCCTCGCCGGGCAAGTTTGATCCACTGTTCGGTGTCTTTACTGCGGAGGTCGGCAAAGACGTAAGAACCACGCGCAATTTCTGAGCGGAGTGCCCAGGCTCCACCGCTGACGGATTTCGGCACAGCCTCATTTTCTGTCATATTCTGTAGAATCTCAATGATCCGGTCACGCGGCGCCGCAACCAAGGCACAGGCTGTGTCGCCCCCTGCCCATTCCGCTTCCGCATAGGCAGACAATATCGGGTCGGAAACAGGAATCTCCACGCTGCCTTTCAGGGAAAGGCTACGCAGGCACACCATATTCACATCATCAGAAAACATCCCGCCCATTTGCCCGATATACTTTTTACAGGCCGGAGCGATCTGACAGTATCGAAGCAGCTTCAGCCCGGAAATGCTGATCTTTTGCAGGACAAAACGGAAATAGTCTTTTTGGACATCGATCTTCAATTCGATTTTGCCACGAAGCCCCCAATCAGAACAAAGAAAGCCGGAACCCGAATCCGTGATTTTTTCAGAGATAAGTTGGCTTCCGTCCTGCAGTTCAGCAACGATCAGCGGGATCGCTCTGCCTACCAGCTCCGTTCCATTTTTGAGTCTCAGGGAAGAGATACACCCGTTGGAATCGATCTGCAAGACAGCCGATTTTCCCGCAAAACAGAAAATACTCATGTGCTCTGTTCCTCGATTTCTGTTTCAGAACGATTTTTCTGAAAGCAAATGTGCAAGTGTAATGCGTCAGTAACAACCTGGGTAACTGAGGAATTCTTTTTCAACCACGAAAAGCACCAAATGTCTTGGGGTGGGCTGGCGCCCATAACCCATTTTTTAACAACGAAAAAACACAAAAAGACTCGAAATTTTTTTAAAGGTTGTTGCGTTGAGGTAAGAGATCGCTGTGCAAAATGTCATGCTTGTACCTTTAACCCTATGTGGTAACTTCCCTCCTTGTCAACATGTGTCGGAGGGAAATTGCCCCGTGTGTCGATGGCGTTTTAATGCCTCCGATGGCGACGGGAAAAAAGAACAACGCATGCAAGCTTTCAACGTCACGCACATGAATTTTTTTCGT
>JAQVUB010000317.1 GCA_028699735.1 Lentisphaeria bacterium
ACCATAACCGTCTTTCGAGCCGCAAAGCGTCACGAAAGGGATGCCTGTGCCCATGACATGTGTCTTTCGCACAAAAAAACAGGAGAGAGAGGGCAAATGAGTCTATAGAGGCATGTTTTTGAAGTAATACAGCCTGACTGTGAGTGCAGTCGGTTGGGAAAATAGTCATTTTTTCAAAATCAGGGTTCTTGAGTCCGTGGAAATGACGAGGCATTTTTTACTTCACGGATTCAGGGAAGTGATTTTCACTTTACGGATTCAAGAGGAAAGGAAATTGACAGATGAAAAAAAGCAGAATGTTTACACTTATTGAATTACTGGTTGTAATCGCAATCATCGCGATCCTGGCCTCGATGCTGCTGCCGGCGTTGAGCAAGGCACGTGACCGTGCCCGGAGTGTCCAATGTCTGAACAATCTCAAGCAGTGCGCTCTGTCCGCAATGATGTACTGCGACGACTACAACAGTTTTATTTTGACCAGCAAAGGGATCAGGGGCGACAACTCCTCCTGGTCACGCTGGTACATTGAACTAGGCTATCTGGCCGACACCAACGAAGCGGTTATGGTTTGCCCGTCCGTGGCACCGTACAAATACGACCACAGTTACGAATATCGCTACTTGCGCACCTACACCAGCCGTTCGCAAAACGTGCTGCCGAGCAGTCTCAGGAAAATAAAGGACGTTGCAGTGACCGGCAGCGACACGATGCGAACGGTCTCGTTCGATATCAATGCGCCGCTTGCGGCAACAAATGATTTCGCGCTCTTCGCAGATTCATACCACTCCGGAACCAAAACCCAGGTTAGTGCGGTGGAATATTTGAAAGATAACACGGCATATTTCTTCGAAGCTCACGGCGGCAAGATCAACGGCTCTTACCTTGACGGACATGCCGAGGCCAAGACCGGAAAGGAATTCATGACTGCGTTTGCGCAGGAGTATCTGCGACGCCAGACCGATCAATGGTTGTCTGCGCGCTATTTTAATTATGTAAAAATCATTAGCGGTGGAAATTACTTTCCGCGCTGAACCGGTAAAATCAGTTTCCATAAGCAAAAATCAAGGCTTTAAGTATGCGAAAACTCGTGGCGCTTCTGTGCACATTGATCATCGTCGCCCCGCTTGTCGCCGGCGACAATCTGCTGTCCAACGGCGATTTTGAACAAAAAGGATCTGTGGTATATTCCGACTATAAGAAAGACACCTGGGAAACGGATATCCACACCGAGGACAGAAGCTGGAATAAATGTTACCGGATGACTCTGTGCAAAATCGTCCCCGAAGCCGAAAACGTACGCAAAGTCTACGCTATGCTGCTGATCGGGCGCACCGGAGAACTCATCGGGATTCCAGTCAAACCCGATACCACCTATGAATTCAGCTGCGAGGTGCGCGGCACCGTCCCGGGCGTAGGCGTTAAAGCCACCTTGTGGAGTTCAGACGATCCCAATATCTGGGAAGGCGGACGCACGGTTGTATCGGTTACCGGGCTGCCGGTCACGGGGGAGTGGCAGCGGCATCGCGGCACTTTTCGTACCGGATCAGGCACCCGGCGCGCCGCGCTCACCTTCAATTTCTGGGGCGACAGCAGCCAGCAGCCGAACTTCGGTTTTGCTGAAGGGCAGGTTTTCATGCTGGACAATGTGTCGATGCGCGAAAAACCGTCGCTGGACACTGCTCCGGATTCGACACCAAACGTAAATAGTACCCCCGCGGCTACGGCCACATTCGTGCCGCCCGCCAAATTCACCGTCAATCAGGTTTTTCAGGCTTTCGACCGTAAATCCCTCTATCCGACCGAAGTCATACTCCGTGACGGAGGCGATGCGCTGCTTATCGAAGCGGTATGCCAAATTCCCCCGGGCGAAAAGCCCCGCGACGGCAATCGCGCCGACGGGAAGAATATCTGGCGCGAAGGCGATGTGCTGGAATTTTTCTTTTCGCACCGCCAATTCGCTATCGGCGCTGGAGGCGGGCGTTATGGCGATCTGGACCTGTGGCAGGCTGAAACCGCACGGAGCGATACGGGCTGGACGGTCAAGGCGCGTTTCCCATATGCGCTGATTGGCGAAAAGACCGTGCTTGATTTCAACATTGCCCGTTCCAGCGTAAACAATCAGTGGGCCTCGCTGGCTCCGGTGAAAGACGGATTCGGTGACCGGCGTTATTTCTGCCGTCTGGTGTTTCCTGAATACCGCGAAACACTGCGCGCCGAATGGCGCGAAATTCCCGGCACGCTATCTGCCGAACGTGAACGGGTGCTGGATTTGCCACTGTGCGAACTGTACGGCGCGGCCGCCGGATTGCGTGCGAAAATCCGTCACATCCGGCTGGGAAATGCCAAGTTTCTGCTGGGAACACGCGAGCCATCCGCGGATCCAGCCGAACCGTTGGAGGTTTTTCCGGAAAATGTGGTTGACGGCCGTACCCCGCTCACCGTACGCGGCGCGATCAATGAATCCGTGCCCCTGGTGCTGACGCTGACCAACCGTACCGCGCGCACTGAAAATTATCAGGTTACGATGCATAAAAACAGTCCGAAGAATCAATTTGAAGACCTCAATTTTCCCCCCGGCGAACCACGAGTAGAGATACGGCGCGGTGTGTTGATGAAAGAAGACGATTCCAGTGCTCCAACCAGGCGTTACGATGCGCTGGTCAAGCTGGACCAGGCTGGACTGATCGTGCTCGCGCCCGGCGAAAGCGCACTGCTGTGGCTGACGTTTGACATGCGAAACGCCGGGCCGGGTCGTTACTTGCGCAATCTCCGGATTACGCCCCTGAGCGAGCCGGCCAAGGTTGACTCCAGCAGCTATGTTTCAGGCGTGATGCTCGATTTTCCGCTGGAGGTCGAGGTGCTCAATATCCGCCTGCAGCTGGAACCGGCGGCTCCGGTCTGGATCATGACACGGGGCGCGACCGAGGCGATTTTCGACTTTTACACTGAACTCGGCGGACGCATGGTGATGGTTTCCCCGTATGTTTTCAAGCTGAAAACAGATGCTTCGGGACGCCGGATTACCGAAGCGATCGACCTGCCGGGCGTCCGATGCAATCTGGAACGTTATCAGGCAAGGAATATTCGCGACAGCGTGAAGTTTCTTGTTGGGTACAGCGCCTACCAAATATTTGCCAAACTGAATCCCCAATTTCAGCCGCTTACCCAGGAATGGCGGGAGGCTTGGCGTGATTATCTGCTCATGATCGATGCAAGTTTCCGCAAGCTCGGTTTGACAGGCGACGACTGGATGATCCAGCTTTTTGATGAGCCGCTGCTGGAAAGCATGGAATGTGATCTCGAAGCAGCGAAAATCGCCCATGAAACCTTGCCGGATACGCGGCTAATGGTCACTTGGTGCGTTGATCAGGGCGGAACCGGGAAAAAACGGCACCAGCCGGAACATATCCGGAAATTCGCACCGTATATTACGGATCACTGCTTTTGGCGCGGTCTGCTGGATCGGGCAAATTTCCAACAGCTGGTTACCGAGTTGAAGGCGAGGGGATCACGCTGCGGCTTTTACGCATGCAGCACCTCCCTGAGACTGCCGCTTTATGATTATTACCGGCTTCACGCCTGGAAGGCATGGGAGGCGGGAGCTACTGCGCCGATCGGGTTGTACTGCCTGATGAATTGTGCCTGGGGTAAGGAGGGCGCGACCAGCTGGAAGCTGGCGGAGTCCGGCGGCATCGTTTACCGTTACGGCGACGATTGTGTGCCATCCATCCGCAGCGAAGTGCTTCGGCAGAGCCTGACCGACTTAAAATACCTCAAACTGCTGGAGGCGGTGCCGGAAGCCCAGGCGTATTTACGCGACATTTCGGAAACAATACTGAAAAATCGGCACGACCCGGATTCGATATCGCGGTTCAGGGAACAGGCGGTGAAGTATCTGCTGGACCAGAACGGCGGGAAGTGAATTTTGATCCGAAAAATGAGTGAAATAAGAAATTTAAATTACTGAATTTCGACAATCCCGGTAGTGACTCGCACCGCTGGTTTCACACCGTCCTATCCAGAAATTGATCTGCGGGGCAAGTTCCCATTTGTGAGAAAGAAAAAAACGATTTCGGCAGGAATTTTCGTCGGACGGGATTATCG
>JAQVUB010000318.1 GCA_028699735.1 Lentisphaeria bacterium
TGTGGCCTGGCGGCCTTGCTTGCCCTGGGCTGGTATGTCACGCCCCTTCGGGGTTAATTCGGGGACAGTGTCCGTACGTGTTCATACAGAAAATCTTTTTACAAAAACAAGAAAATTTGCGATAGTAACACGAAAAAAAATCAAAGGAGGAACGATGTTATCCGAAACCACACTTTTGGGCTGGTTTGACTGGGCTGTCATTGGCGGGTATTTTCTGATTGTTGCGCTGATTGCCTGGCGCTCATCGAAAAAACAGGATTCCGCAACGGATTATTTTCTGGGCGGGCGGAATATTGGGTGGTTTGCCATTGGTGCGAGTCTTTTTGCCAGCAACATAGGCAGTGAGCATATTGTCGGGCTGGCGGGGCAGGGGGCGAGCACAGGGATGGCCATGGCTCACTATGAGTTGCATGCATGGCTGCTGCTGATGCTCGGCTGGGTCTTTGTCCCCTTCTATTACCAGTCCGGCATCTTTACCATGCCCGAATTCCTGGAAAAACGCTTTAATTCGACTGCACGCTGGATTCTGTCCCTGGTCTCCCTGTCAGCTTATGTCTTGACCAAGGTCTCCGTTACGGTTTATGCCGGAGCTCTAGTCTTTCAGGCTCTGATGCCGACGACTTTTGGTACAGCGGAAAACGCGTTTTGGGTGGGAGCCATTGCAACCGTGATTCTTACTGGAGCGTACACCGTTTTTGGCGGCTTGCGGGCAGTTCTGTATACGGATGCAGTCCAGGCGGTCATTCTGCTGTTTGGAGCCATCTTTATTCTGGTACTGGGTTTGAATCGTCTTGGCGGCTGGGGAGAGCTGCAGGCTTTTGCCGGAGCGGATATTGGAAGGTTCGCCTTGTGGCGTCCGTTGAGTGATCCGGATTTTCCCTGGGCCGGGGTTCTTTTTGCTTCGCCGATCGTCGGTCTCTGGTATTGGTGCACAGATCAGTATATCGTGCAAAGGACTCTGGCGGCAAAAGATTTAAGTACTGCGCGGCGGGGGGCGATGTTTGGTTCTCTGCTGAAAATCAGTCCGGTGCTGATCTTTCTTGTGCCCGGTCTGATTGGTGCGGCCTTGCATGCAAAGGGGATCATCTCCATTCCGCTGCGCAGTGACGGTTCGATCAATGGCGATATGGTCTTTCCAACCCTGGTCACCAGTTTGCTGCCGGCAGGGATTCGCGGGCTGGTCGTTGCGGGTCTGCTGGCAGCACTGATGAGTTCCCTGTCGAGCCTGTTCAATTCCAGTGCGTCGTTGTTTACCGTGGACGTATACCAGAAACTGCGTCCGGCAGCCGGGCAGCGTGAGCTGGTTCGGGTTGGCCGGCTGGCCACGACCGTGGTGGTTGTACTGGGGCTGTTATGGATTCCCGTGATGAAGATGGTCAGTTCGGGCGGTTTGTATCAATATCTGCAAAATGTCCAGGGTTATCTGGCTCCTTCCATAACTGCCGTTTTTCTGCTGGGGCTTTTTTGGAAACGCTGCAATGGACCTGGGGCAGTCTGGGGACTCTCCCTGGGGTTCCTGATGGGCATGTCAAAATTAACCTGTCAGGCATTCTTCAGCGGCAGCGGAAACGCCGGAAAATGGTCTGAACCGGCTTTTCTGGCGGCCGTGGCCGATTTCAACTGGCTCTATGCGAGCGCTGTGATCTTCATCCTGTCGATTCTGATCATGGTCGTGGCTTCTCTGCTGACAGCGCCACAAAATCAGAGCGAGCTTGCCAATGTGACCTATGCCAGTCTGGATCATAAAAGTGTGCGAGCCAGCTGGAATCGCTGGGATGTCCTTGGCACCGCTATGATTATCCTGCTGATCCTGACCATCTACCTGTACTTCAGCTTCTGGATCTGATTTTTAACAACGAAAAGACACGAAAAGACACGAAAAAAATTCATGGTAAAAACGACGTATGCTTGCAGTCAACGCCATTTCCCATGAATTTTTTTCGTGTCTTTTCGTGTTTTTTCGTTGTTAAAAAAATATCAGTAGGTCACCACCATGGCGATGACTTCCAGGGGATCGGTTCCGGTATTGCAGATGCAGTGCGATTTTCCTTTGCCGGTCAGCACGCTGTCGCCGGGCTTGACCTGCTCGGTGACTGCGTCATCGGTGACGGTGCCAGTGCCTTTGCAGACAATGTAGACCTCGTCTTCCTGTTCGTGCGGATGCAGGCCGATGCTGCTTCCCGGCGGCAGAATCAGCTTTGCGCAGACCCGGAAATGACTGCCGCCAAATTCCTCTTTTTTGAAATAATGCTGCAAGGTGACGGTTCCTTCCCCGCCACGCATCTGTTCGCGCTGTTCACAATCGTAATTACCAGCTTGTCTGAACATGCTCTCTGACCTTCCTGTTGTTATGGTTTCTGGAATTCTGCAAAAAAAGAGCGTCCCGGCAGCATGGGGAGGAGGGAGGGAAGGAGGGGAATTGCTGCCGGAACGCAAATCTGAATGCTGAAAGTTCGTTCAAGGGATAAATAGACCCGGTTTCAGCCATTGCTCTGAATATAATTCCCCAAGCAGAAAATTCAAATGACCGCAAGTGCTTCTGCCAGGGCTTCCCGAATGTCATCGATATGTTCGAGGCCGATGGAGAGGCGGATCAGTTCGGGTTGCAGGCCGGCTTGACGCTGGGCGTCATCGCTGAGCTGGGAATGGGTTGTGCTGGCGGGGTGGATGATCAGGCTTTTGGCGTCGCCGACATTGGCCAGCAGGCTGAAAAGGCGGATGCTGTCGACCAGTTTCATCGCCTCCCGGCTGCCGCCTCTGATGCCGAACACGACCATTCCGCCACATCCGGAGGGAAGGTACAACTGTGCCAGTGCATGGGAAGGATCATCAGTCAGTCCGGGGTAGCGCACCCAGGCCACCTTCGGATGCTTGATCAGAAAATCAGCAATCTGTTGTGCATTTTCACTGTGCCGAAGCACCCGCAGCGGCAATGTTTCCACGCCCTGCAGGAACTGCCATGCGGCATCCGGCGCCAGAGTGGCGCCTTGATTGCGCAGACCGACAATCCGCAGTCTGGTAATAAAGGCCAGTGGATTCAAGTCGCCCAGGTCATGAGCAAAGCGCAGGCCATGATAGCCCCGATCCGCCTCGTTGTAGAGGGCAAATTTCGCATCTGTCCAGTCAAAATTACCAGCATCGATCACCATTCCGCCGATGCCGGTGCCATGTCCGCCGATCCATTTGGAAAGCGAATGGATGACCAGATTGGCGCCATGGTCAATGCTGCGCAGCAAGGGCGGCGGGGTAAAGGTGGCATCGACAATCAAAGGAAGGTGAAATTTGCGTGCCATAGCGGCATAAGCAGCCAGGTCAGCCACATCCAGAGATGGATTGCCGACACTCTCGATGAAGATAGCCCGGGTTTTGCTGTTGATGGCCGCTTCCACCGCCTTAAAATCATTGACTGGGGTAAACACCACCTGTATTCCCTGTTGCGGGAGAATGGCATCAAACTGGGTAAAGGTGCCGCCATAGAGGTTGCTGGCCGCTACCAGCTCATCGCCCTGGCGCAGAATATTGGTGATCGTGAAATAGATAGCGGCCGTTCCGCTGGCCAAAGTGAGCGCAGCCGCGCCGCCTTCCAAAGCAGCCATGCGTTTTTCCAGAACATCATTGGTGGGATTCATCAGCCGTGCATAGATATTGCCGGATTCCTTCAGAGAAAACAGGTCTGCGGCATGCTGAGAACTACGGAAATTGTAGGCGGTCGTGCGGTAAACCGGCACCGCCCGGCTTAAGGTCACCGGATCTGGAACCTGCCCGGCATGCAAAGCCAGGGTTTCAAAATGATAGGGCTTGTGGGTCATATTGGTCTCCTGGGAAATGGAGTTAGAAATTTTTTCCCACGAAAGAGCACGAAAATTTTCGTGGTTTTTCGTGTGTTTCGTGGTTAAAAAAACTTAAATTATTCAAAGAGCCAGGTGGACAAGTAACGTTCGCCGCTGTCGGGCAGCAGAACCACAATCCGCTTGCCGCTGAATTCTTCACGTTTACTGATTTCCAGTGCGGCATAGAGAGCTGCCCCAGAAGAAATACCGATGAGCAGGCCTTCTTCACGGGCGGCGTCACGAACGGTCATACCCGCCTGG
>JAQVUB010000319.1 GCA_028699735.1 Lentisphaeria bacterium
CCATGAAATATCGCTGACTCATTGCAGGTTCCTTTTTTTTAACAACGAAAAAAGACTTACACGGACGGAACACGGACGGAACACGGACGGAACACGGACGGAACACGGACGGAACACGGACGGAACTTGGGGTAGACTGGCATCCACAGCCCATAGTTATCAGCTGTCAGCCTGTCCATCAAAGTCAATCATCCATCGTCCATCGTCCATCGTCCTCGTCCATAAGGTCCATAAGGTCAATAGGGTCCATAAGGTCCCTCGTCTATCGTCAATCGTCAATCGTCAATCGTCCAAAAACCTTCTTCGAAAAACAAGAAGTTGGGTCATAGTATTACGGACTAGGGCTTTCCCCATGAGCCTATTTTTGCGTTCTGTGGTGGCGCATACTTGCGCCACATCCGCTCCCTGTCCCCTGCACCCTGCTTTTCCCCTGAACCCTAAACCCGCATGACCATCGCAACCGGGCCGGTTGCGCCACTCTTTAAACCTGCACTCAAAACTTACGCACTCGTCATTCATCATTCAGCATTCAGCACTTTGACAGGGCCTGTTTGTACTCAAAGGGTATGACTTTAAGGAAGTGACCGCGCTGGTTGGTCCAGTCTGCGAGCAGCTCCCTGGCCATGCGGCTGCCAGTGAAATGCAGGTGTTCGTGCAGGAGCGTGAGCAGTTCGGTTTCCGCGTCGCTGCCGGCTGTGATGCTTTCCAGGTCGATGGTATCGAGGTTGCAGCGCAGGTCAAAATGATTGGCGACATCATAGACATATGCGATTCCGCCGGTCATGCCGGCGGCAAAATTGACGCCGGTCGGCCCCAGAACCACGACCCTTCCGCCGGTCATGTATTCACAGCCATGGTCTCCGATGCCTTCAACGACCGCACTGAAGCCGCTGTTGCGAATGGCAAAGCGCTCCCCTGCTTGTCCGTTGAGGAAGATTTTTCCGCTGGTTCCGCCGTAGCCAATGACATTGCCGGCAATCACATTCTCATTGGCGGCAAAACGGGCTTTGCGCGGCGGTTTGATGATGATCGTTCCGCCAGAGAGACCCTTTCCGACAAAGTCATTGGCTTCGCCCTCAAGGGTGAATTGGATTCCCCGGGCAAGGAATGCGCCGAAACTCTGTCCGGCCGTACCGGTGAAATGGACTTTGATCATATTTTCCGGCAGCAGGTCTCGTCCGAAACGCCGGTAAAGGCGACTGGAGATATCTGCGCCGACTGTGCGGTCGAGATTGCAGATTGCCGCTTTGATATGAGCAGGGCACCCAGTCTCCAAAGTCTTTTTCAACTGTGGAAGCAGAACTCGTTCATCATAACTGCATAAGCCCTGCGGCATGATGCGGCCACTGCGGATGCTCCCAACGGGATTCTGCAGAATTTTGCTGAAATCCAGGTTGCGCAGTTTATAGAAATCGACCGCCTTTTTCATCTGCAGTTTATCGCTGCGGCCGATCGCTTCTTCGAGCGTTCTGAATCCGAGTTGGGCGAGGTATTCGCGGACTTCACCGGCCAGCAGCCGGAAGAAGTTGACGATATATTCCGGCTTGCCTTTGAAGCATTTGCGCAGGATGGGATCCTGGGTTGCGACACCGACCGGGCAGCAGTTTTCGTGGCATTTTCGCATCATGATGCAGCCCAGGCAAACCAGCAGGGTGGTGGCGAAGCCGAATTCATCGGCTCCGAGCAGGGCGCCGATGATGACATCGCGTCCGGTTTTCAGCTGGCCGTCGACCTGCAGTCGCACCCGTCCGCGCAATTGATTCAGTACCAGGGTTTGCTGCGTTTCGGCGAGGCCGAGTTCCCAGGGCAGGCCAGCATGTTTGATACTGGTCAGCGGCGAGGCACCGGTGCCGCCGTCGTGACCGCTGATCAGAATGACGTCGGCATGCCCTTTGGCAACACCGGCGGCGATCGTGCCGACGCCGACTTCCGATACCAGTTTGACAGAAATGCGGGCATCCCGGTTGACCATTCGCAGGTCATAGATCAGCTGCGCTAGATCTTCAATCGAGTAGATGTCATGGTGTGGTGGCGGCGAAATCAGCGTCACATTGGGCAGCGAATGACGCACGCGGGCAATCTCGCTGTCAACCTTGTATCCAGGCAACTGGCCACCTTCACCGGGCTTTGCACCCTGAGCCATCTTGATCTGAAGCTCCTTCGCCCCGGAAAGATATTCCAGCGTCACTCCGAATCGCCCGCTGGCAATCTGGCGGATCGCGCTGCTGCGAAGCTCCCCGTGCGGCCCGGGGGTTTCCCGGTTCGGATCTTCGCCGCCCTCACCGCAATTGCTCATCGCCCCGAGCTGATTCAGCGCTACGGCAATAGCCTCATGGGCCTCCGGACTCAAGGCGCCCAGACTCATTGCACCGGAGACAAAACGCCGAATGATCGTATCGGCACTTTCGACTTCCTCAAGCGGGACTGGTTGCGAAGGAACGAATTCGAAGAGTCCGCGCAGCGTGCACAGGCTTTTTGCCTGCTGATTGATTGTTTCGGCATAAGCCCGGTAACTGGTTGCGTCATTGCTCTGCACCGCCCGACGAAACAGAGACAGGGTTTCCGGTGTCCACAGGTGATTTTCACCATCTGTACGAAAGCGATATTGTCCGCCTGACGGGAGGATTGCATCTTCTTCCAGATCGGCGGCATGCTGCCAGCGTTCGCGGGCTTCGCGAGCCAGATCCGGCAAAGTGAGTCCGCCAATTCGCGATGCGGTTCCCGGAAAGAAGCGGTCAATGATGCTGGCATCCAGTCCAACGGCTTCAAAAATTTGTGCGCCGCGGTAACTGCGCAGAGTCGAAATGCCCATTTTGGACATGACTTTAAGGAGGCCTTTGTCGACTGCGCGGATATAATTTTCGGCGGCTGTTGAAGGCACCTGGGGAACGGCTTTTTTTTGTGAAAGCATGGTAACGCATTCGAGTGCGAGATAGGGATGGATGGCGGTGGCGCCATAGCCCAGCAGCAGAGCATAATGCATGATTTCCCGGATTTCGCCGGATTGCACAATCAGGCCGATGGTGGGACGCAGTCCGGCCTGATTCAGAGCCCGGTTGACCGCGGCAGTACCCAGCAGTGCCGGCAGCGGAATTTGCTCCGGTGAAAGATTGCGGTCGCTGAGGATCAGGATGTTATTTCCTTTCCGGGCACATTCGACGGCCTCCCGGCAGAGTATTTGCAGGTCTTTTTCGAGGTCATCCTGCCAGGCCAGCTGGAGCGTGGCGGCTGAGAATTTCTGATTGGTTCCGGCGGTGAGCCGGTGGAGGTCTTCGTCGGTCAGTACGGGTCTTTCCATCTTGATCAGGCTGCCTGGCGAATGGAATTCTGCGAGGATATTGCCGGGATTTCCGATATAGGTGGTCAGGCTCATCACCAGTTCCTCGCGGATTGGATCGATTGGCGGATTGGTCACCTGCGCAAAGAGCTGTTTGAAGTAGTTGTAGAGCAGCTGCGGTTGACCGGAAAAGATGGCCAGGGCGCTGTCATTGCCCATCGAGCCAACTGGCTCCTGGCCTTTTGCGGCCATCGGTTTGACAATCATTTCCACATCCTCGCGGGTCCAGCCAAATAACTGCTGACGCTGATTCAGACCAGAATCCGTCACGGCGGCATTGATCGAGTCAAACAATCCGCTGACGCTGATCTTGTTTTCGTCGGCCCAGCGGCGGTAAGGCTGCTGACGGGCAATCGTATTCTTCAGCTCAGCATCGGATATCAGTCGGTGATGTTCCAGATCACAGTAGAGGATTTCCCCGGGCTTCAGGCGACCCTTGCGCAGAATATTCTCTGGAGGAAAGTCAAGGACCCCGGTTTCGGAGGCAAGGACGAAGAGGCCATCTTTGGTCAAGGTGTAGCGTGCCGGTCTCAAACCGTTGCGGTCGAGGATGGCCCCGAGGTTGACTCCGTCGGAAAAGGTGACCGCCGCGGGGCCGTCCCAGGGTTCCATCAGGGCGGAGTGATAATCAAAGAATCCCCGCACATCTCTGCCGAGATAATACTTTGCTCCCCAGGCCTGCGGAATCAGCATCATCATCGCATGCGGCAGCGAAC
>JAQVUB010000012.1:0-13740 GCA_028699735.1 Lentisphaeria bacterium
GATGGTACGAGCATGAAATTTTGCACAGCGATCTCTTACCGCAACGCAACAACCTTAAAAAATTTTCGAGTCTTTTTGTGTTTTTTCGTTGTTAAAAAATAGGTTGTGGACGCCAGTCCACCCCAAGTCCGTTTGTGCTTTTCGTTGTAAAAAACCACACCAGTCTCCCAGTTACTGACGCATTACGAGAGTCGGGCTCTGTGTTTCTATGCTCATATCTTAAGAATTATTGATGGCGGACTTCCCCTTGTTTTTTTTATCGATCTTTCGCCAAAAGAGTGATAGATTCTGAACAGTCGTCAAGCAGCCGTATTGCTTTAACTCCACGGCCATTTCACGGAGGGTCTTGCCTTGCTGATGCCATGCCTGAATCTGGTCGGTGAAAGGGGTCAACTTACTGTGGCGCGGACCATTCTGATAGTGGCGTTTGACGTTTGGTGTCTCAACCAGATATTCTGTATAGATTTGTGCAGGACTTGCATGCCAAAGTTTCGTTTCTTCACGCTCCAGCAGACGATATGCTTTTGAATGATAGAAAGTTAAAAGAGACTGCTTTAACCCCATTTTGCGATCACACTGGATCGCAGAGGCAATTTTGGCGGCTTTGTAAGGAATCAAGTTGTAAAGATTTTTTTGCGTCACTTCGGCAAGCATGGTACTTCCTCCGATTTTACATAGTTCAAGAACAGCAGCGATTTTGCCGTGTGGAACAAAATCTGGTCGACAAGAACGTATGTTTTCAGGCGTTTGATTACTGAATCCCGATCGGCAAGGCCATCTTCCAGCGCATTCAGGCAAATGTAAACCCGATCATTGGCAACCGGACCGCGTACCAGATCAAAGCCATGTTCAAACTTCGGATTTTTCCGGTTTCCCATGACAAAGTCGAGCCATGCTTCATCGGCTTTGTCAAATGTTTTGACCTTCAATTCCGGGTTGTCAAAAAGACTGTCCAGAACATCATAAATCGTAACGCTGCCGACGGACTGATCGGACTGTCGTGCTCGAATCTGAGCCCAGCGTCGAGCCTGTTTCACATCAGAAGTTGTGTAGAAACCGGTTCCGAAATCTCCGATGCGGGATGAGGTCAGAATCTTAGGATTTTTAACCCCGATATGGCTGCCGTGATAGAGTCTCATTTGATCATCCATTTCTGGAGGTAACGCTCCATTTCAGCGGTCAGCTGTTCCCGCCCGAGTGTGTGCAGAAGGTCATAGTTATCAAGCAAGAAATCCAAGAGTCTGCAGTCCTCAAAATATTCCGAAACCTTAGCACCGGATACTCCTCCGAGTTTCTCTTTGTATGCCTCAATACAGAACGAGAGAAACTCAACTTTTTTTTCGTCAAGATTCATTTTTTCATCCATAGCATATACTATACTTTCAAGGAATGTTTTTTCAAGCAAAAAATCAACTCTTGTCAAGTAATAATGATGGGGGCAGGGGGCAATTCAACGCAGTACGCAGTAGTAATGGCTCAGTCTTCTGTAGTGGTATTGCGTGATCGTCCCATGCAATTATCACGCACAACGCACAACGCACTACAGAAAACCGACCCATTACACGCAGTACGCTTAATCAATCAGATTCTTGTTGCTTCCGCTTGTTTTTATTATGAGTGAGATTAGTTTATGCTGGTTTGTAACCATTATATGGAGGTCTTGATGAAAAGCAGGCAGATACAATTGGGGAAAGTGATCATTGGCGGGGGCGCACCTGTTTCGATCCAGTCGATGTGCAATACCGATACTGGGGATGCAGAAACTTCTTTGGCTCAGATAGAACGCCTGGCGGCTCTGGGTTGTGATATCATTCGCCTGGCAGTTCCGGACGAGGCGGTGCTCCCGGCATTCCAGAGAATCTGTGCGCAGAGTCCGCTCCCGGTGGTGGGCGATATTCATTTTGATTATCGTCTGGCACTCGGTGCCTTGCAAGCCGGTGCGGATGGTATCCGCATCAATCCAGGAAATATCCGTGACTTAGAGAAAGTTCGCCTGATTGCCCGGGAGGCGGGGCGTCTGGGCAAAGTTGTCCGGATTGGCGTCAATACAGGCAGTCTCGACCCGGAGATCGAGAGTCGCTTGGGAAGAACTCCCGAGGCGATGGTGGAAAGTGCTTTGAGTTACTGCCGGATTTTTGAAGAGGAGGCCTGCACTGCCTTGAAAGTCAGCCTCAAATCCTCTGATCTGAAAATGACTGTGGAGGCTGCGCGGCGTTTTGCAGAACGCTCGGATTTGCCGTTGCATCTGGGCGTTACAGAAGCTGGCAGCATGAAGAATGGTATTCTGAAATCCGCGATTGGGATTGGCAGTCTGCTTTTGCAGGGCATCGGGGATACGATCCGGGTCAGTTTGACGGCTGCGCCGGAGGAGGAAGTTCTGGCTGCCCGGCAGATTCTGCAGGCAGTTGGTGCTCGCCGGGAAGGCCCTGAAGTCGTGTCCTGTCCCACCTGCGGGCGTACAAAAATTGATCTGCTGCCAATGGTCGCTGCCGTCGAAGAGGAATTGGCTCGTCTGGCAGCAGAAGGCAAACATTTGCCTTGGCGTAAAATTGCAGTCATGGGCTGCTGCGTTAATGGCCCCGGAGAAGCGAAGGATGCCGATCTTGGCATCGCTGGCGGCCAGGGCAAAGGCATTTTATTTGAACACGGTAATGCCATCTGTACTCTGCCGGAAAATCAACTGCTGGATACTTTATTGCAGAAAATCCGGCAGGCGGCAGAAGAGATTTTTTAACAACGAAAAAACACGAAAAGACACGAAAAAAATTCATGGGAAGAACAACGCATGCAAGCAGTCAAAGCAGCTTCCTATGAATTTTTTTCGTGCCTTTTCGTGTTTTTTCGTTGTTAAAAAGTATTATTTTCCGATTTCGAGGATGCTGTTGTGTGATCCGAAGCCGTTTGGTGCGAGGTTGGGGTTGCTGGCATCAAGCACCCAGATTCCATTGACGAAGAATTTATAGAGATATTTTCCCGGCGGGAGCATGCAGATGCAGGCATAGGTGCCATCATTATTTTTATCCTGCAGCTCTTTGGCGTCTGTTTTCCAATCATTGAAATCTCCGGCGAGAAAAACTTTATCGCCGGGATGCCCATGATAGAGGAAGGTAATCCGCCTTTTTGCATTGATTTTTTTGGAACAAGCCATGTTCAACCTCCTTTGGTTTTGGGTGAGTGGACTTCTTTTTTCAGCAGTCCAAGCACCCGGTACAGTTCACTGATGCTCCAAGCCTGAGCCGGGCAGCCGCGGAGCAGGTGCGGGGCATTGCCATCGAGAATTTCCGGCAGGTGGCCCAAGCAGCCGCGCAACAGGGTTCCTGCCGCCAGATTATGCAAGGCATGCACGGCTGGCCGTGCGGATTTTCCGAAGGTCAGGTAAAGCGCTTCGCAGTAGGAAGGCAGCAGCCAGCCCCAGGCCGTGCCATTGTGATAGGCAGGTTTGCGGCGGGTGTCCTCATCCCCAAGATAGTTGCCCCAATAGGGAGCCAGCGGGTCGTTGAGCCGATTGCCTTGATGGTAGACTGGCTGGGGGGTATTGACTTTCTGATCAGCCAGTGAACGTATGCCACCTGGTACCAGCAATGGCTGCGTCGCCCGTAAAATATGACGCTGAATCTTGTGCATGTCAAGCGCACCTAAAGTGATGGCCAGCAACTGATTTGGACGGCATAAATCATCCGCCTTGGCAAGCCGTGCCGAGCTGCCTGCAGAAGCATGCAGGCAATCCGAAAAACCGATCGACTCACCGGCGTAAAAGAGTTCTTGCAGGCTCTTGCGTGCAGTCCCGGCCAGATCAGCCCATTTCTGATTTCCACTTGTTTTGCTGAGAAATTCCAGGGCTGCGATCCACAGTGCCTGGATTTCGACCGGGTATCCCTCTCTGGGGGTAGCAGCGGGGTAATTGGTATCCATCCAGGTAAAGTGAGCCGGGCTGAAAACCAGGCCAGTTTCCGGGCAGACAGAAATGCCGTTGGAGGTTCCCAGCAGGTAGTTCTCAGCGATGGATTCAAGTACCTGCAACAGGGTGCGCCCTTTGCAATCCGTCTGCAGCAGTTCAGGGTTGCCGGCGTTTTCGACAAAGTCTCTTACAGCGACAAACAGCCACAGTGGCGCATCACTGGTATCCCGGTTGCCGACCTGGTGTCCCTGAAGGGTGTTGGGCAGGGTTCCACCCTGTTCGAAGCTGGCGAACTGGCAGATGATTTGCCGGCTCTCCTGCAACATTCCTGCAGTTATCAGACCACGCAAGGCGATCAGCGTATCGCGCCCCCAGTCCAAAAACCAGGGATAACCTGCAATCACGGTATAGGAATCGTCGCGCCGGACAACAAAATTTTTCAGGGATTCCTGAAGAATTTCCTGCAAATCCCTGGTTTGTACCGATTTTATGGGCGCGGGAGCTTGCCATTCTTCTGTCGTTTTCCCGGTCTGGGCAACCGATACTGAGAAGGATACGGTATCACCTCCGTGCAGTTCTGTCCGGAAGAATCCAGGGCTGAACTGGTCAGAGGATGGATCCAAGCCCCGTTCCGCTTCCAAGGGATGTGGCACCTGGTACTTCCATTCCGGAGCGGGAAAATAACAGCCCTCCGAACAGCTCATCCGCAAGCTGTGTTGACCAGACGGGGAAAATTCAAAAGCTTGCGAAAATTTCCGGGTGGCATTGGGAAATTTCGTTTCCGCACCATGGAAGGCCTTGGTTGTACTGTGGCAGCTTCGATCATCCAGATCAGGACGTAAAATCAGGCAGACCGGCTCGTCACCCGAAAGCAAATTTTCCTGATCCGGGGAAGAACCTGATGTTTCACGGGTGAAGGACAGCTGGAGGGCGTTGGCAGTGCGGCAAAACTGCAGCGTGGCACTCAAGCGGATGTTTTCACCCATTCCGGAAGGCACGGTGAAGGTCCAGCGCATAGATTGTGAATCGAGAACCGAGAAATCGTCCTGGCAGCTGAGGTTGAGTTCCCGGGAGTAGTCGCGGTGTACCAGCCAGGCACGGCAGCGGGTCAGCATGATCGTGCGATCTACCGGCACGGATGGATCGAGATTGGCTGCCAGCAGCGCGTCATACTGGCTTTGAATGCTGCCCCAGATCGCCCGCGGCATGGCATAGGCTCCCAGATTACTGGTGGCAAGGGCGCAGTGTTCCGGGCGCAATTCTGCGGCAGGCAGTCGCAATTCGACAGGCACAGGGTGTTTTGGCAGCAGGGCAATCCGCCCATAGTGCCGGATGGCTTTGCGGTTGGCGAAGAGGTTGATTTCCAGCTCCGTCATCTGTGTCTGACCATTGACCGGTAGTGGTTGGAACAGGGCAAAGTGGCTGCCGTCGGCCAGCGGGATGGAACGGTGTTTCTGAAGGCAGCGGTTGCCCAGTGAAATTTTGGCAACGAAGGGGGTGGGGTTGCGTACCAGCAGATGGTGTTCCGGTGGCAGGGGTACCACCCGGTTCTCGTCCCGGTATGGCTGCCAGAAAAGCACTGGCAGGTAGATTTTTGGCCCATACATTTCCCGCAGAAAGGAGATGGGATTGTCATGCAGTTTGTCCAGAAGGGACTTCATTTTCAGCTTGTGACAATCGGTAATGCCTCTGTGGAAGGTGAAGGTGTCCAGCACGATATCCTTCATGGTCTGCCACTGATTGGCCGTCGGGCAGGCGCTGTTTTCCGCTTCGATCCGGGTTTTTGCAAGGCAGCAGCATGCCGCGGGAGCAAGTTCCAAACGGTATCTTCCTCCATTGTCCGTTAAATGGATTTTTTCGTCATGCAACAAATCCCAGGCGAGATTGCCGTGTGCTTGGAATTCATGGGCATCCCATTCCAGGAAAGCGCTTTGCTGTTCAGCAGGATTGATGATGACCAGAACCGTCTGTTCAGCAGTTGGGGGAATTCGCAACAGGGATACTGCGCTGCCACTGCTGCTCATCGGACGGTGCAAAGTGCAGCCGGCCTGAAACGCCGGATGTGTCTTTAGAATGGTGTTCAGGCGGCGGATCAGCTCCACCAGATTGTCTTCCGATCCCCAGCTTAGGGAACTGGCTTCGTGCACATCAATCTTTTCGCTGCTGAGCCACTCCACACCATTGGCAATACCGAAGCTGCCGGAGGGAGCCAGCAGCGCGGCGAGGGTGGTTCGCAGGGCGGCCCAGGCCTTGGAATGGGCGGCCAGGCGGGAATTATCATGGGTTTCCGCAAAATGCACCATCAGGCCATTTTGCTGGGAGAAGCGGCAAACGAAATCGAGGTATCGTTTCAGTTCATCGGCACTGTATTGCTGAAAAATCTCGGAATAGGCCCAGTTCAGGTTGCTTTTGCAAAGGAGTCGTTCCGTGGTTTCGATTTTGCCGCCGAGTCCTTCGAGGAAGAAGATGGTTTCGGGGTATTCATCGCGAACTTTTGCAACCAGGTAATTCCATGCGTCGGCAGGGATCATATAACCTGCATCGCAACGGAAACCGTCGACGCCGAGTTTGCACCAGTGCAGAAAGACCTGAGCCATTTGCTGCCAGAGCTGCTGATTGCTGTAGTCCATTTTACACAGATCCTCCCAGACGACACCCCAGGCTCCGGGGTTTGCAAAACTGCCGTCGGAATTGCGCACGAACCATTCCGGATGATGTACCTGTGAAACGGAACCCCATCCCGTATGACCGACGGGCACATCGAGCATGATCAGGCCGTCGCGGGCGTGAATTTCATCGACCAGTTCGACGAATTGCTCGAGGGGGGTGACCTTGCGATCGAAGCAAGCCAGGGCTGGATCGACGGTAAAAAAATCCAGCGGGGCGAAGGGACTTCCGAAGCGTCCCATGCGCCCGAAAGTGGTGGGGACGGGATGAATGGGCAGCAGCTGAATAATGCGAAAACCCAGCTCGCCGATAATGAAATCAAGCTCAGCAGCCAGGTCACGGAAAGTGCCCGATGGTGGAATCACCGCAAAATTTTCGCTGTTGAGCAGTTTTTCGGCATCCTGGTGTTGTTGTGAATGTGGTTTTCCCTCTTTATTGGCTCCGAACTGCCGGACGAAGGCATTGTAGATGGTATTATCAGCGAAAGTCATTGGCGCTTCGATTTTGACGCAGGCATTTTCGCCACGGGGCCAGTGGGTAATCGCGGAGCCGTCTTCGACAAAAAAGGCCTTGAATTCAAAATAGCCTACTTCGTTGATTGGGAGGGTGATGCTGAAATGTCTGGAATCGGTCTGGCACATGGGAATATCATGCCAGTCGCGTCCCAACGGGGCTTTGCCCAGCTCCACCTGCTCAATAATTTCCCGGAGGCGGATGGAATTATTTCCCAAATTGGTGCGAACAAAGGCTTTACCGGGAAGAATACGGTCGATTTCCAGGGTGATTAAAAGGGTATCCCCGGAATGCAACACCGTTTTGCTGAAAGTTGCTGGAGTTTGCTGAGTATTCATCGATAAAACTCCCGGCTGTAAAGCCTGTTGCAGAATGGATAGAATGTTGCCTTGCCGAATATTATATATCATAAACAGCAAAAAATCCACTTTCCTGCAACCATTAACGAAAATCTGACAGAAAATTCATGTAATACGTCAGTGAAGCTGGTAACGGAGATTTTTTTTTGAACAACGAAAAGCACGAAACGACCCGAAAAAATTTCATGGAAGTGGCGTTGACTGCAAGCATGCGTCGTCCTTCCCATGAAATTTTTTCGGGTCATTTTGTGTCTTTTGTTGTAAAGAAATACCTCCGTCACCAGCTTCACTGACGTATTACAAGAAAGCCGGCTTCCAAGGATAGTCACAAGCATTCCAAGAAAGTCATAATGTTTATGATTATCAGATAATTAAATTGATTTTTCGGGGTGTTGGATTACCGTTTTGTATTGTCCGGCGAAAGCTGACTTGCGTGTTTATCAATGAAAAGGAGGTTGCTGATGTGGAGAAAAAAGTTTGTTCGAGTGCTGGATATTTTGATCAGGCAAGGTGTTTCCCTATTCATTCCGGGAATTCGCAAGTTGATCCTGATCTTATTTTACGGGGGACTATTTGCGCTTTTGCCGGAAACCCTTCCGGCAACGGGGCTGCGTCTTCGGGTGAGCCCGGTTTTTCGCAGTTCGTTGCGCGTGAAATATCGTGGAGAATCCTTTGCTCCCAGTGTCAATCTTACGGATTTTCTGGCGCATGCTGAAGCGGGGGGGATAGTCGATGATCTGAATTACGGCAACCGTATTTTTGCCGATGGTTACGTTTGTCAGGATGAAGGCACAGGCAAGCCGGATACAGTGCTTCCAGATAGCACCTGGAACTGGGGTTATCATTCTGCTTCGCAATATGATGCGGAGAATCAAACGCTCACTTTCCGGAAACCCGTTCAGGTACGCCAGGAAAGCCTGGAGAAGATCAGCGGGAAAACGGGCGCGGAACGGGAAGCGGATCGCGCCGACGAACATTGCGGGTTGGAATTTGCCCTCGATATCCCGCTAGCAGAAGTCTTTTTCGCTGCTTGTTCGTTTTCTGCCGGGTGGCAATGGATTCCCGGCTGGCGGGAGCATGGCGAATTCAGTTCTTTCAATCAAAATTATCGGTTTGTCAGCAGTTCACTGGATGCTGAAGATCATTATGTCTATGCCACCTATGGTGCTGAATTGCCGCCGCCGGGTCATGCTGGCTGTAGCGAGGGGCCTTTCGCTGATCCGCCGGCACCAGGCACCTTGATCGCCAACCGGCCATCCTCCGTGCAACGTATTTTTGCAAACTCAAGTCAAGTATTGGCAAACGAAATCATTTCTTTCCGCAATCAGGTGCATTTTCAACTTGATTGCGAGCAGCAGGAATTCTGGTTCGGGCCGGTTTTCCGCTGGGTGCCGGTTCCCTGGTTGAGTTTCAGTATCAGCCCGAGATGCAATTTGCTCTATAGCTCAGTGGAACTCAGACGGGAGGAAAAACTCTGGCAGCATTCGGCGCCTGGCGGGCGGGAACTGCGCGGACACTGGCAACACCGCAGAAATGGACAACGCCTGCTGACCGGCGCAAGCCTCAGCGCTGCGCTGGAAAGCACGTGGAAAAACGGCTTCTTTGCCGGCTTGAACCTGTCCGCATCCTGGTATCCCGAAGACCTGGAATTGCGAGCTGGCCCAGGAAAGGTGTCGATCCGCCCAGGAACGCTTTGCGCAGGAGCTGTTTTGGGATACCGTTTCTGATTTTTTAACAACGAAAAAACACAAAAAGACTCGAAAGAGATCGCTGTGTATAATTTCATGCTTGTACCTTTAACCCTATGTGGTAACTTCCCTCCTTGTCGTCTCCGTCGGAGGGAATATGGAGCGCCGGCGTCCCCGCCGGCATCGGCATCGCGGTTCCCTTTCATCACAACAAACCAAAAACCCAAAAAAATTCTCAAAAATGAGAAAGCATCTCAAGGCAAGAAACTTGCGTGTCCTGTTTTAAAAAATCTTTCACCAAAAACAAGATTATGGATGATCGTAGTACGAAAAATTAAAAAGGAGAAAGGTCATGATGAAAAGTGTTTTGTGTGTTTTATTGGCGCTGGTATTTTCCTGTAGCGCGTATATTTGTGAGACGGATTTTGAACAGTTCCACACCGGCAGCTGGCATCGCAGCCGGGTGCGGTCGCAGAACTATCCCCCGCCACAAAAGGAGGATGTGACTTTTGTCGAAACCTCCGCCGGGGATGTGGGGGAGATCCATTTTCGCAGCGATGGCGTCATTCAGATCCCTCTCTGGATCGACCGCTATTTTGGCGATCAGGAAGAACGTGAGCGGCAACTGGAAATCGGCGCTTTACCGAAAAACGTGTATTTGTATTTGCCTGCCTGGGATGTCGATGTTCATGGCGGGGAGGGTTATTGCAATCCGGAACGCGATTCGGTCTTTTTCAACAATCAGTCGCTGGGGCTGCTGAACGGAGATAATGAAATCTGGCAGATGAATCTGTTCGATGTCCCGACCGACAAAATCAACTTTCCCGAGGCGCCGGGAGAAAGGGCGGAAAACCAGATACAGGTTTGGGTGGATACCGCCAACTCAGGGGAGGATTACTGGTGCACTGCGATTGACTGGGTGGCACTGATCATTCCCGCACCGCGTCCGCTGCTTCTGGTTCACGGCTGGATGTCCGGCGCTCAGACCTGGGCAACGATGCGGCAGAAGATTCGTGACATGTACGGGGTGCCCACCTGTACGATCGAAGTCGGGCCGCAGGATTCAATCCGGGAAAATGCCGATCGCATCGAGCAGGTACTCAGGGGCGGCTTGAAGGAAACCTGGGGAGTTGAGCAGTTCAATATACTGGCGCACAGCAAAGGAGGGCTGGATGCGCGCTGGTATACCAATACCCTAAGCAACGAGGACTATAGCGGTGATATTCACCGTGTATTGCAGATTGCTACTCCAAATCGTGGCAGCCGCATGGCAGCCTACCTTTTCGATTCCAGCAGCCTGCCCTGGCATGAGCAGCAGATTCTTGCAGCAGTTGGTGTTTGGGTTAACCTGAAAACCCCTGGGGCTTACTGCCTGACTCCGGAATACAGTGTGCATATGGACGAATTATGTCCGCCGGGGAATTCCGCGGTACCGGTCCATGTGGTGGCCGGGCGTGTTCCCGATAAGTACCTGAATCTTTTTGGAGTGGATTTGTTCCCGGTTGCAGAACGTGCCTACTGGCACTGCGATGCTTCCGGTAATTCCTGGCAGTGGGGCGATGGCGTTGTTTCTGTGGACAGTGCCCATGCCAAAGTGGCACCCAAAGCCGGCTCGCCTCTGCATGGCAAAGGCTTTGACCACATCGGGATCATTGCCGGCAAAGCCCTGGAAAGCGCCCGCTTGTACCGGGAGGAAATTACCGAGAGAAAAGAGTCCAAATATTCTTCAGCCAGAATGTTTGGCCAACTGACCTATCGCGGCGGGAAAGCGGTGCGAAGCGAAACCGCTGTGCCGGCTCCGCCTGCCGAGGAGAAACCCGCCTGGGAACCCGTTCGGCAAAGTGCTGCCGGCATCCTTGCTGCGGGACAGCAAAAGCGACATGAATTCCATATTCAGGCACCGCAAACTTTGCGATTCGTCTTTTTTGGCATGCAGCCCAGTATTCGGATTGTTGTCGAGGCTCCGGATGGCAGATTGTACGACAGTGACAACGCGGGGGATGGGATCCAATTTGCTGAAATACCGGAAGAAGAAGAGGTGCCGATGAAAAGCCTGCTGGCCGGCAGCGCCTCTCTGGAACTGACGAGTGCCAGAGCGGGCGTCTGCACGGTTACTTTGAGCGCGGAACAACTGCCACAGGAAAGCGGCTACCAGATCTGGCTCAATGAAGAAAAGAACGCTTTTGCTCTGCAATGCTGGCTGGAAAAAAGCACAGTTCCAATGGGACAGGAATGCAAAATCTACTGCCGCGGAAAATTTCAGGAGGAGATTCTGGATGCAGGCCGCTTCTCAGCTGATTTGCAGGTGGAATTTATTGGGAATACCGGTGTGGAAGCGATTGCGACAGGTGGATTTCGCGATGACGGGCTGGCACCGGATGAAGTTGCCGGTGACAGGGTCTTCACCGCTGGCTATGTTTGCCCAAAACGTGGTGATTTCCGTTTCACGGCCTGTGCGACTATGCTGACGCCAGACGGCGCGTCCGTGCAGGGGCGTGCTTACGCCTCAGGGATGGGCAGCAGCTCCACTGCACATGTGTCAGGCTGTAAAAAAATTGAACCCGTTGATCTTAACGGCAATCAGATGTACGATGAATTACAGGTAACCTGCCTGCTCGATATCAACCAGCCGGGAAAATATACATTGAGTGGCGTGCTTTTTGATCAGGATGGCGAAATCATCACCTCCGCCTCAAGCAAAAACCTCGATCCGTCCCCCAATAGTCAGGAAGTCATTCTGCATTTTTCCGGGGAGAAAATTTTTTCTAAAGGGCTTGATGGCCCATATTCGATCAGCGACCTGCGAGTGATTGAATGGGGCGAAAATGATGATACTCCCGCACTTCTTGAAAAAGTTCGTGAACAGATACCGACTGCCCCCTATTCTCACTTCGCATTCGAGCACGATCCGGTTTTACTGACAGGGGAAGGACTGGATTTTGGCATTGACAACGATGGCGACGGTGTCTTCGATCGGCTGCATGTCGAAGTGGATATCCTGCTGGCCAGAGGCTTGCAGGGGAACTATCAGTGGAGCGGTACCTTGTTTGATGAAAATCATCATGCGATAGCCGTAGCGCATGCTTCAGGCTTTCTGGAGGAGGCTCAGGAGGGAAGCGCCCGGGCAACGCTGCTGTTTGATTTTCCAGGGGAAACGATTGCTGAGGCTCGACGTTCCGGAGTTTTTCATCTAGGCGGCATTTCATTCTGGAGCGGGCGCCTCCCCCATGCTGTATTCCTGCCAGTAGAATACTTTACCGCTTATTATGCTTCACGCTCCTTTGTCAAAAATCTGCAGATTATTGACGTGACGGAGGATATCCGAATGGAATACGGCAACTGGCGGGCGAATCCGGATGATGGTTCGTTGTTGACGACGATTACCATGAGCAATATCTCCGGTAAAGCAGGAAAACCCCTCGAACTGGTTTTCTGGCTGGTGCTTCCCAAAAGCGATCAGGCCCGTTTGGGGCGAGTTGATGGAACGACACCTGAAGGCAAAGAATATCTGGATGTCACCAGGGAAGTCGAGAAGGCGTTGCAGCTTACCGGCAATCTCGATCAGCGTTTTGATCCGGGAGAAACCGTGCAGTTTGATGCAGCGGTATTCAGCCGTGATCGCAGCATTCTCGACCCCCAGCTTTTCTCCTTCTGGGCTGATCCGCCAGTGCCGCAGAATTCCGCTTTGCAAGCGGCTTCTGACGGGCGCATCGATGACCTGGAAGTCCTGCAGGCAGTCGAAACATGGCATCAGAACAAAATGAGCGATCAGGATTTGCTCGATATCATCGAAAAATGGCAGAAGAATGAGGAAGGGGAGGGTAAACCATGAAATTGAAAATACTTTATCTTCTGATCGCCATTCTGGCGGCAGGCCTGGCTCTGTTTTTTGCACTGCTGCCGCAAAATCAAAGCAGCAAAGCCTGGAGAACCGCACGCTCGCTCCTGGAAACAGACGGCGAGTATTCTTCTGATCAGTACGCTCTGGGAGACCGTCCGGTGATTATTCCGGTCAAACGGCCAACTGAACCAGGAAAGGAGAACCCCCACGATCGTAAGCCTCATATTCCCCTTGAACTGGAAAGCTGGTTGCGGGCGCTGAGGCGGCAGATGATCGGGAAAGTGGAGGCGCAGATGCGCAGGATTCTTGCGGAAAATCCGGCGCAAACGCCGCCCGGCAAAAAGGTTCGGGGAATCGGTAGAAACAGCCCGCAGGTTGCAGAGGAGACTGAACCCGGGGATTATCCTTTTCTGCTCTGGCGGGAATTGCAGCTTTGTGGCGATAACAGCCTGGTCGTTAATATGCTGCTGGTGAACAACCGCAGGGAGGGACAAAGCAGGGGGGTGATTGTCAGCCAGATCATCCCGGAAGGATGGAATCTCAGCACGGCATGGCCCGAAATCCAGGCATGCGATCCTGTCCGGCGAGAGGTGAAATGGCTCTTTGCCGAAGCCGCCAGTCGCCGGGACTGGATCCTGCAAGTGGTGCTGACCCCGGACGAACATGCCGAAATACCTCTGCTGCCCGAGGAAAATACTACCGTGCGCTGCTGCCTGCCCAGTGGAAACCTGGCACAATATGCCTGTAGATCCCTGCCATAAAATCCGTTTTTTT
>JAQVUB010000012.1:13840-16139 GCA_028699735.1 Lentisphaeria bacterium
ACGAAAAAAAATTCATGGGCTGACAACGCATTGTCGCAGACAAAGCCATTCCCATGAATTTTTTTCGTAGCCTTTGTGTTTTTCGTTGTTAAAAAAACTCTTTTGTCATGCGGGTTTTCTGTTGCAAGATTTCTGCAGTCATCTTTGAGAAAGCATCCATTAGTCGCAGATGAAAGGTGCCTGTGCCTTCGTGCGGGAGCAGGTTTTCTGCAGCGATTTCGCCGGCGGTACCGGAGATGGCGATACCAGTGGCAGCGGCTTCGAGCAGATTATCCGGGCAGGCTCCGGCGCAGGTTGCGCAGAGTGCCGAACACATGCAGCCGGTGCCGGTGATTTTCTGCAGCAATGGGTGCCCATTGGCTATGCGGATAAGCTTTTGCCCGTCGCTGATGCAGTCAATCCGCCCGGTGACAGCGGCGATGCAATGGAATTCTCTCGCAGCACGGGCAGCCAGTTCTCCGAAATCCTCCTGATCATCCAGGCTGTCAACTCCCCGGGTGCCGGAGGAAAGCTGCAGCAGAGCCCGGATTTCCGCCTGATTGCCACGCAGAATATCGACCTGCATGCCGCGCAGCAGAGTCTCACAGAGTTCTTTGCGGAAGGGTGTTGCACCAGCTCCGACCGGATCCAGAACGACGGGGATCTTGTTCCGGTTGGCTGCCTGGCCAGCTCTTAGCATGGCTGCCGCGCTGGTTTCGTCAGGGGTGCCAATATTCAGCAACACGGCCTGGGATAGGGAGGCCATGTCAGCGGTTTCGAGTATTGAATGGGCCATGACTGGCGAACCCCCGATGGCCAGTGTCGCATTGGCACAGTCGGTGACCGTCACATAATTGGTGATCTGATGCACCAGCGGATGACGTTGCTGCACTGCAGACAGAATCTTGATAAAAAAATCAGTATTCATGGTAAAAAAAATGGCAGTTAATACATCAAGTAAAGCTTGGTGGATGTTTTTTTACAACGAAAGACACTAACGATACGAAAAAAATTCATGGCAAGAGCGTTGATAGTTTCCCCTGCGTTGGATTTCCATGAATTTTTTTCGTGTCGTTTCGTGCTTTTCGTTGTTTAAAAATAGTATGGCAGTTCGTAAGGAGGATCAGCGTCTTTTCAGTTTATCGCTCGCTCTGCGCAGCAAGGCGCGTTCGTCTTCCGTGAGTTTGTCGTAACCGACCACCGCAATGCGATCCAGTACACGGTCCAGTTCGGCCGAATCAATCGGATCATCATCCGTTCGGCTGTTTAGAGGGCTCTGGAAAGGTTTCGGGCGCGGCGTCAGAAAGCTGAAAAAGCGTTTGATTCCGGGGATGTCGGGCAGGGTCAGTTTACAGCCCAGGCGTCGCATGTAGATAAAGCCTCCCAAGGCACCGCCCAGATGCGCCAGGTGTGCAACGCTTGAACCGGCATTGGACAACGAGAAAATTTCAATGATGCAATAGACCCAGACGAGCACCCAGAGTTTGACCGGAATGGGCGGGAGTAGCAGCACAAAGGTCACCTGCGGAAAGGCCATGCCGGCAGCAACCATGACCCCAAACAAAGCTCCGCTGGCACCGATACAGGCCGCCAGATGGTTCCAGTTGGCCAGCAGCCAGAGTCCGCCGCCAATCAGGCCGCTGAGCAGATACAAAATCAAAAAACGTCTTGACCCCAGCGGTCTTTCCAGAAGCTGTCCAAAGATATACAGCCCGTACATGTTGAAAAAAAGATGCCAGAAGCCGGCATGCGCAAACATGTAGGTGCCCAGACGCCAGAACTGAAAATGCTGGATACCCTCCGGAGTCAGCGCAAGCTGATACTGCAGACGTGCACCCGCATCTCCGGTGAAACTGCAAAGAAAATAAACGATACAGTTGATGATGATCAGTTTTTTAATAATCGAGACGTCACCCCCCGGGCGGGAATATCCGTACCCCGGAGAAGAACGCATATAGTCACGGTCACCCAGCATGAAAAACCTCTTACAAAACAGGCAATAAAAAAACGAACGTAAACGCCTTAATATACTTGCTGAAAACTGGATGATACGAAAAAGCCGCCCGCCAAAAACGTGGCGCCAGCAAAGCGGGGTGACCGTGGGATTTTTTTTTACAACGAAAGACACAAAACGATACGAAAAAAATCATGGAAGTGGCGTTTACTGCTGGCATGCATCGTACTTCCCATGATTTTTTTTCGTGTCGGTTTGTGTCTTTTCGTTGTTAAAAAAGAATTCTCTGTTACAGTTTCATCTGACGTATTACTTCCTGATGCATGACAAATATTCTGCTACGATCATCCGAGATGAAATGTGCGA
>JAQVUB010000320.1 GCA_028699735.1 Lentisphaeria bacterium
CCCGTTCCCGTATGTGTCCGTGTTCCGTCCGTGTTCCGTCCGTGTTCCGTCCGTGTTCCGTCCGTGTTCCGTCCGTGTTCCGTCCGTGTTCCGTCCGTGTCCCGTCCGTGTTCCGTCCGTGTTCCGTCCGTGTCCCGTCCGTGTTCCGTCCGTGTTCCGTCCGTGTTCAAAAAACAGGAAGCTGGTATGAATATCCTGAACAAAATCGTCAATGATCTGAAACCGGCATTGGAAGAGCGCAAAAAGCTGATTTCGCAGCAGGAACTCCAGAGGCGAATCCGGGAGATGCCGGCTGCACAGTCCTTTGCCGCTGCCTTCCGTCCGGAACGTATCAATATCATCGCCGAACTGAAAAAGGCATCCCCATCAAAAGGGATCATACGCGCAGATTTCAATTTTCAGGAATGCGCAATCGAATTGGAAAGCGCAGGTGCCGCGGCATTGTCGGTATTGACTGAACAGAACTACTTTCAGGGCAGCCTGGATTATCTGCGGGAGGTATCCAGGCTGGTTCACATTCCTCTGTTGTGCAAGGATTTCATCGTCGATCCGTATCAGATTTTTGAAGCACGCCTGCATGGGGCCTCGGCAATCCTGCTGATCGCCGCATTGCTGACACCAGAGGAATTGCAAAGACTGGCGGATTTTGCCGCCGAGGCCGGTCTGGAAGTCCTTGGGGAAGCGCATAATGAAGCCGAACTGAAGGTGCTGCTGGACTGCAGAATTCGGGTGATTGGTATCAATGCCCGCGACCTGAAAACTTTTGAATGCGATCTGGCAAGTGCAAAAAAACTTCTGAGCCAGATTCCTGCAGACCGTATCGCCATTGCGGAAAGCTCCATCCGCTCACGAAAGGAACTGCTTTCTTTGCAGGATGCCGGAGCAAACGGCTTTCTGATTGGGGAAACCCTGATGCGCGCCATTCATCCCGGCGATAAACTCAAGGAGTTGCTGTGAAAATACAGGTGAAATTCTGTGGCATGACTCGACAGCAAGATGTCCTGCACGCGGCTAAACTCGGCGTGGATTTCGTTGGCTTTGTCCTCGTGCCGGGCTCACGCAGATGCCTGACACGCGATGCATTGCAACTCCTGCTGCAGGCCGTTCCGAAAAAGGTCAAAACCGTACTCGTTGTCGCAGATTTGGAATTATCTGAAATCCAAAGGCTTGTCGCGGATTTTCGACCGGGCGTCATTCAGCTGCACGGCAATGAAGCTCCGGGTTTTGCTGCTAAAATCCGTGGTGTTGAAGTTTGGAAGGCGGTGCATCTGCGTAATGAACAGGATTTGCTGCAGGCCGCCGCATATCCGGCCTCTCGTCTGGTCGTCGATGCGGGGCAGGGCGGCTCCGGCCAGCTTTGCGACTGGATCCTCGCCGCAAAACTGGCCAAAACCCGGAACGTCTTCCTCGCTGGTGGAATCACCCCGGAAAACGTCGCAGAGGCTTTGCTGCAGACCAATGCCGCCGGCATCGATACCGCCAGCGGAATCGAAAACGCACCCGGACAAAAAGATCCTGAAAAAATGCAATTGCTTCTGCAAAAAATCCGTTTTTTAACCACGAAAAGCACGAAAGGAGTCTCTTCATGAACACGCATTATGGCATTTACGGTGGACAGTACGTGGCCGAAACACTGATGCCGGCCCTCGCTGAACTGGAACAGGCATACCTTGAGGCAAAGCAAGATCCGGAATTCCATAAGGAATACCAGACGCTGCTGAAAAATTATGTCGGACGCGAATCTCCGCTCTACTTCGCCAAACGACTCAGCCAAGCCCTTGGCGGAGCCTCCATCTACCTCAAACGAGAAGACCTCAATCATACTGGCGCACATAAAATCAACAACACCATCGGACAGGCACTGCTGGCGAAACGTATGGGGAAAACCCGCCTGATCGCCGAAACCGGAGCCGGTATGCACGGCGTCGCAACTGCAACCGTCGCGGCATTGCTGGGCATGGAATGTGAAGTCTTTATGGGCACTTTGGATGTGCAGCGCCAGTCGGTCAATGTCGAACGTATGAAAACCCTCGGCGCAAAAGTCAATCCAGTCAACGAAGGCTCGGCTACCCTTAAGGATGCGATGAACGAAGCATTGCGCGACTGGACAGCGCGTTTCAGCGATACCTTTTATCTGATCGGTACCGTCGCCGGACCCTATCCCTATCCGATGCTGGTACGGGATTTTCAATCGGTGATCGGCGAAGAAGCCCGCCGGCAATGTCTGGATCAGACCGGGCGCCTGCCAGATCAGGTTATTGCCTGTGTCGGCGGCGGCAGCAACGCTATGGGTATCTTTGCAGGATTTTTCGATGATCCGGAAGTCCAACTGGTAGGAGTCGAGGCCGGCGGCAAAGGACTGGACAGCGGCGAACATGCCGCCAGCATCTGCGGAGGAAAGGTCGGCATCCTGCACGGCTGCAAAACTTACCTGCTGCAAAATGCGGATGGCCAGATCATCGATACCTATTCGGTTTCAGCGGGACTGGATTATCCCGGCGTCGGGCCGGAACACAGCTTCATGGCCGATCACGGCAAAGCACACTACGTCACCGTGAACGACGATGAAGCGATTTCGGCTTTCGACCTGCTGGCCAGATACGAAGGCATCATCCCTGCCCTGGAAAGCGCTCATGCGCTGGCATTCGCCATCCGGATTGCAAAAGATTATCCGGCAACAACTACCCTGCTGGTCAATCTTTCCGGACGCGGCGACAAGGACATGGATACAGTGCGTAAGTTCAAACAACTTTAAAAAGTGGCATTGGTATTTTTTTAACCACGAAAAGCACAAACTGAAACGAAAAAAAATCATGGATGTAGTGTTGTCTTCTTTATATGCGTCGTACTTTCCATGATTTTTTTTCGTGTCTGTTCGTGCATTTCGTGGTTAAAAAGAATTCATCAAAAAAAAAGGAAATTATCATCATGGATAAACTAAAAAAAATCTTTTCGCAATGCCGTCAGGAAAACCGTGCTGCTTTGATTATCTTCTGCAGCTGCGGCTATCCCGATATGGAATCCAGCGAGCGAGCCATTGAAACCGCCATTAAAGCCGGTGCGGATATCATTGAACTCGGCGTCCCTTTTTCCGATCCGATGGCTGATGGCAGCGTCATCCGCAAAGCCTCTGAAATTGCGATCAGCAAAGGCACCAATCTTCCGAAGATTCTGGACATGGCCGAACGCCTCGCCATACGCTTTCCAGAAACGGGCTTCATCCTGTTCAGTTACATGAACATCCTCTATCATTACGGCCTGACAAAACTGTGCGGTAAACTGAAGAAAATCGGCCTGGATGGAATTCTCGCAGTCGATCTGCCCCTCGAGGAAAAAGCGGAACTGGCGCAACCCTGCAAGGAAAATGGCCTGCACCTGGTCGCACTAGTGTCGCCGGCAACCCCCCTCGAACGAGCCCGGAAAATCATGGCGGATGCCAGCGGTTTCGTCTACAGCGTCAATGTCTGCGGAGTCACCGGAGTCCGGGATTTGCACCCGGAGGAAATTTCTCAGCATCTCGCTGTCCTGAAAGAAAATTCTGCAGTGCCGATCGCCGCTGGATTCGGCATAAACGATGGCCAGGCTGCTCAGCGACTAAGCAGGATTGCCGATGGCGTCATAGTCGGTTCGGCTTTTATCAAAATTCTGTCCGGGGCAGGGGACTTCTCACAGCGTCTGGAAGCAGCACGGGAATTGATCACTGATTTGGCGAAAAATGTCAGGCGCCAGCCATGAATTCGGAAGATCGCAATATCGCCGAAAGTGGCATGCTGGCATCCCCTGAAACAGTGCGCAGGGAACTGCCTTTGCCGGAATCCGTACGCCGGCAGATCCACTGCTGGCGCCGGCAGATCATCGATATTCTGGAAGGACGTGACCGGCGCCTGCTGCTGATTGTAGGCCCATGCTCGATTCATCATCCGGAAGCTGCACTGGAATATGCCCTGCACCTGGAAAAATTGAGCCGGCAGGTGGCTTCGAGCATTTTTGTCGTTATGCGCACCTACTTTGAAAAGCCGCG
>JAQVUB010000321.1 GCA_028699735.1 Lentisphaeria bacterium
ATGTCCCCTTCTGCCCCGTACTACAGAAGACTGAGGCATTACTACCCTGCCCTTTCAGTTGGATTCAGCTGGAGTTTTGGACTCTTGAATTATCGGCATTTCGCATTACATTGAGTTCGAGTCTTTGTTTATTTTACCAGAGAGGAGAAATAGCATGAAAACAACTGCCTTACGCCTTTATGGCAAACAGGATTTGCGCCTGGAGAGTTTTGAGCTGCCGCCTTGCGGGGATGATGGGATCATCGCTGAAGTGGTCAGTGATTCGATCTGCATGTCCAGTTATAAAGCCGCCAAACAGGGGGCTGACCATAAACGGGTTCCTAATGACTGCGCGACCAATCCTCCAATTATCGGGCATGAATTTGCCGGGCGGATTCTGGAAGTCGGCAAAAAGTGGCAGGATCAGTTCAAGCCAGGCGATCGTTTCGGGATTCAGCCGGCGCTGATGTACAAGGGTTCTCTCGAAGCTCCGGGCTATTCTTTCCCGACGATCGGCGGCGATGCCACCCATGTGCGCATTCCCTCCTGCGTGATGGAAATGAACTGCCTGCTCAATTACAGCGGGGAGGCCTTTTTCATGGCTTCTCTCAGCGAACCGATGAGCTGCCTGATCGGCGCCTGTCATGCTCAGTACCATATCAAGCCGGGCTCCTATCGCCACGATATGGAAATCATCGAGGGTGGCAACTGCGCCTGCCTGGCCAGTGCCGGCCCAATGGGACTCGGTTTGATTGACTATCTGGTGCACGGCCCGCGCCGCCCGAAACTGGTGGTGGTAACCGATATTGACCAGACCCGGCTGGATCGCGCAAAATCCATTCTGACGCCCGAGAATGCGCAAGAACACGGTGTCCATCTGGTTTATCTGAACACCAAAACCCCGACTGCCGTGCAGGATTTGCTGGCTCTGACCGATGGCAACGGCTATCATGATGTCTTTGTCCTGGCACCGGTCGCCCCTGTCGTCGAGCAGGGCGATGCCATCCTGGGACGCGATGGCTGCCTGAACTTCTTCGCCGGCCCGACGGACCCTGCTTTCAGCGCCAAACTCAATTTCTACAATGTCCATTACGCCGGTACGCATCTGGTCGGAACCTCCGGCGGTACTACCGATGATATCCGGGAAGCCCTCGACCTGATGGGCAAAGGCATCCTTAATCCGGCGATGATGATCACCCATGTCGGCGGTTTGACCGCAGCAAAAGACACCACGCTGCATCTGCCCGATATCCCCGGCGGCAAAAAACTGATCTACACGCATGCGGATTTCCCGCTGACCGCCATCGCCGACCTGCCGGAGTTGGGCAAAACGAATGCTGTCTACGCGGAACTGGCAGATGCCTGTGCCCGCAACAAAGGACTCTGGAACCTCGAAGCCGAACAGATCGTTCTTAATAAAATGCCAAAACTGAATATTCAGTAACCCGGCTGCTCATATAGGTGCCCTGTGAAAATTTCAGTCAATACCAACTCCCTCCGCAAAAAATTCAGCAACCGTGAAATCGTCGAATTGATACGCCAGGTCGGTGCCGGCGGCATTGAATGGGGTCTCAATGGGCTCGATACGATCGAGTCGGACTGCAAAGAGATGAAGCAGTTGAGTGATGACGCCGGCCTCGAGGTGGTTTCCTTCATCAATGGCGGAAAACTCTTCAAAACGGAGGAGATTCTGCGTTGGAGTGAGGCCGTGGCAAAAACGGGGGTGCAGATGTTGCGGGTGGCGCATCCCTGGTACGCATGGGATTATGACGAGGCTTTGCATCAGCCCGACCGTTATGATGACCTGATCAAAATGACACGGGATGGACTGGAACGCCTGGAAGGCGTCGGACGTCAATTTGGCCTGCGTTATGTAATGGAAACGCATGGATCGTCGGTCTTTGCTTCACCGGTGGCTGCCCATTTTCTGGTCAAGGGACTCGATCCGGAGGTTTTCGGAATCATCTATGATCCGGCCAATACCTACATCGAAGGCTTTGTCCGCCCACGCGGCGCAGTCGAAATCATTGGCCCATATATGGCCTATCTGCATATCAAAAATGTCCGCTGGGAAACGACCATGAAAACCCTTCCCGGCAACCGTGAACGCAAAGTCTGGGTTCCGGAAAAGTGTGCCCTAGATCAGGGCCTGGTCGATTATCAGGAAGTCTTCTTTGCCCTGAACTGCGCCGGCCTCGACCCCTGGCTCTCCTTCGAAGAAATGTATTCCGAAAAAGATCAGATTGCCGACGAAATCCGGGCTGGCATTGCCCATCTGCGCGAATGTTATGCAGATGCCCCGAAAGCCCCTCAGGAACCCTTCAAATCTTTCAACCGGTGAAAGATCACCGGCGCGGATTGCCCAGGCAATCAGAAAAGCTCATGAATGTCACTATGGATTGAAAACAATGCGGATTTTGCCGACCTCTGCCGGGAAGCCGCACAGCATTCCAGTATAGCACTGGATACTGAATTTATCTGGAGCAGCACTTTTTACCCGCGCCTGGCTTTAATACAGCTTTCCTGGGATCGGGAGCATTGCGCCCTGATTGATCCTCTCGCGGTCAGCGCTGCGACTCCACTGGCAGCGCTGCTCGAAAATCGCAATATCTGCAAAATCCTGCATGAGGCGCCCAGTGATCTGCCGATCCTTCGGCGCTGGTGCGGCGGTGCATTGCCGACTTCGATTTTTGACACGCGCCTGGCAGCGGCCTTCTGTGGTCTTGGCCTGGGCTGTTCGCTGAATAAGCTGCTGACCGAATTATTGCAGGTTACGCTGGATAAAAGTGAGACACGCAGTGACTGGCTTCAGCGCCCCCTAAGCGACCGGCAGCTGCAATATGCCGCGGAAGATGTCATCCTCCTCCCGGAACTGGCCAATCTTCTGCGCTCCCGCATCAAAGACCTCGGTAACCAGGACTGGTTCGAGGAAGAAATGCAGATTTTTTCGCGCCCTGACTTTTATCAGCAGGATGAACCTGAAAACTGCTGGCGGCGCATCAGTGGCGGGGGTAATTTTGATCCGCGACGTCTGGCTGTTCTCCGCGAGCTGGCCGCCTGGCGTGAAAGGATCGCACGCGATCTGGATAAACCCCGCCCGCGGATTCTGAAAGATGATCAGCTGCTGGCCATCGTCAACCTGCAACCCGATAAAATCGCCGACTTGCGGAAAATCCCTGAATTCTGGCCAAAAAATATTCAAAAATATGGCGAGCAGATCCTGGAGGCCGTGAAGCGCGGGCGGAATGTCCCCCTGGACGATTGTCCTGCCACCCCGGAAATGAATATATCATTGCAGGTCTTCCGTAAGCGCGTTGACCGCTTGCAGGCTCTGGTGAAAAAACGCTGTGAAACCCGCAGCATTGATCCGGCTCTGACAGCCCCGCGACGGGAACTCAGTTCGATCATCCAGGCCGCCGAAAACCGCACATGGCAACAACACCCCCTGATGCACGGATGGCGAAAAGAACTGCTCGGAGATACCTTCGAAAACCTGATCAAAAATAACTTCCGCGAATAAAGCTGTTTTTAACAACGAAAAGGCACGAAAAAGCACGAATTTTTTTTCGTGAGTTTTCGTGTCTTTTCGTTGTTAAAAAAGCTGTAAGTTACGAGTATTACCCCCTGCCGTATGTAGTACGGGCTTTAGCCTGCCGTATGTACGTCCCCCCTGCCCCCTGCCCCCTTATAACGGTATTTCAGCAATTTCCAGCCCCCTTACAATTTATTGAAAAGTGGCATTTTTTTTAAAAAAATATATTGAAAAGTGAAAATATTTCCCAAAAAATATATTGAAAAGTGAAAATTTTGGATTATGCTATGTTTATGTTGCAGGGAAGATAGGTATATGCTTTACAGAAAAATTTCCTCACTGATCGAAGATCATTTGTCATCCGGCAGTCGCAAAATCCTTATCATCGATGGGGCGCGTCAAGTTGGCAAGACTTTCATTGTCCGCCATATTGGGCAAAAATTATTTCCCAATTTCATTGAAATCAATATGATTGAGGATTATTCACAGGATCGTCTT
>JAQVUB010000322.1 GCA_028699735.1 Lentisphaeria bacterium
GAATGGGAGCGCGGCCAGTGGTCTCCCTGATATGAGGGTTCGCTCTTATCTATTATGCCAAACAAGCCAGTCGGGCCACGAAAGGCTTGTTTGGCATTAGCATTTAGAGTTATTCGAGTTTTTTCGTTGTTTATGGAGTCTCAATATTTGCAATAAACGGGGATGCCGGCAAACCTGTTTCATTGCTGAAATTGAGATTGTCGAGGTAATCTTTCCAGGCATATCGTACAAAGGCTGGTATGTTTACCTGACTGCTGTAAACGAGCAGGCTTTCGCCGGATATTTCTGCGGTTGCCGGGTGGAAGAGTCCATCCTTGCCAGCGATTTCGAAGTACCGCAGCGGTTGTCCATCGCTGGATTTCAGGCCTTGGGCATAGTTGAAGAAAATACGCACTTTGCTGTTTTCGGTCTGGATTTCCCTGAACAGCGGCCCGGAAGGTATTTTATTGAGTCCATATTCATTTGCCAGTGCCCACAGTGCCAGGCGGAGCCCGACATCCTTTTTATTGCCCGGATGAATATCCTTTGGGTTTCCGACATCGAATGCGGAAGCCATGCCGGTATTGGGGACTTCCAGAGTGCGACGCTGGGCATCTCTCAACAGCGGCCAGCCATCCCCGAGATTGGTTTTGAATCCAGCCAGCTGCACGTAGTAGAAGGGCATGGCTTCCAGGCCAAATGCGCTGCGCCAGTCTTCGATCAGAGCGGCGAAAATGTTCCGGTATTTTTTTGCATTGTCGGGTTGTGCATTGGCTTCACCCTGATACCAGATGACACCGCGGATCGGGTACTGGCGAAGAGGTGCGATCATGCCATTGTAAAGACTCGATGGCAGACGTGGCGCAATCCCCTTGAATTCCAGCTTTGCTGCACGATACAGCCACTCTCCACCAACAGGGACTTTGGCGTCGCTTCCCTTGCGCTGAAGAAACATTGCCTTGTCCGGGCCAACCAGACCGCCCCAGCCAATCTTGAAGGTTTTTATGGCAAGCAGATTTCTGCCTGCCTTAACCAGGCTGCCCGGGATTTCATAAACCCTGGCAGCAAGAGTATGTTTCGTGGTTCTGCCAATTTCAGTGCCATTAAAAAAAGTCGTTTCGTAATCGTCCACCGTTCCCAGTGACAGAATCAAGTCCTGTTCCGCCCAGTCCGTCGGGAGTTCGATTTCCTTGCGTGCCCAGATGACTCCGTCATATTCTGCCGGGTAAAATTCATAATCCCAATGGATGCGGTATTTCTGCAGTTTCCAGTTTTCAGTGGGGAGTCCTTCTTTCATCCAGTTAGAGTCATCCAAATCAACCCTGTCAGGAGCCTGATCAAGAATCCGGATGGATTTCTGCAGTCCGGCATAACTTTCGGCGGTTTCGGGGAGGCTTTGCAATGCTTCTGCGGACATCCAGCTTTCCGCGGCAGTGCCCCCATGGCTGGCAGTGATGATGCCGACCGGAATCTTCAGTTCCCGGCGTAGTTCCTTTGCAAAATACCAGGCAACGGCAGAAACGCTCTTTACCATTGCAGGCGTTGCAACGATCCAGCGTCCTTGCACGTCGCTGACTGGAGCGGTGGAGGTCTTCAGGCCGACCTGATAAATTCGCAATTCAGAATCCTCCGCGGTACGTATTTCAGCAGCGGCCTTGTCTGTCTGCTGCAATGCCATATTCATATTCGATTGCCCGGAGGCCAGCCAGACTTCGCCAAACAAAACATTTTGAAAGATTTTCGATCCGGAAGAGGCCGAGATTTTTAAAACATGGGGGCCTCCGGGGGAATGTGGCGGCAGCTCGATCATCCAACAGCCATCAGGAGAAGCTTTGCCGGTGAAATATCTGCCGTCAATTTCGATCTGGACGGTCTCATCCCGGTCGCTTTTGCCCCGAAGTTTCAAGGATTTTCCAGCCTGAAGCACCATGTTATCGGCGTACAGACCAGATATTTCCAGTGCCTGCAAAGATGACAGGCAGAACCCAGCCAGGAGAAAAAGGAAGAATATCATTGTGGTGTATCCTTTTTTTGCAAGGTTTCTTCGTATAAGGCCTTTAATTCGTCATTGGCCAATTTTCGGTTCAGGATGGAGAATTCATCGAGCAGTATCTGGGAGCTTCCTCTGTCGTCGAGTTGGCAGGTCAGCGTCATCCATTCTGAGGTACCTTTAGCCAGCGGTTTTTTTAAGGTTTTTTCCTGCACTGGGCTTCCATCGACGGAAATTCCAACGGACTCCGGCGTCCAGGTGACGGCGATCATATGCCATTCGCCATTTATCCAATCGCGTCCGCTTCCTGTATTGTCGATGCCGGTGTTCACCCAATCCTTGCGCTCGGCAGTTTCAACATTTACGAAGAGCCGGGTTTTTCCCCAGGGAGCCTTTTGGCGGCCCAGGATTATTTTGGTATCGCCGGTGCCTGCGATGAAGGGGAAGAGATAGGGTTCGATTTCCACCTTTTTCCACTGATGCGGTGCGATCCAGAGGAGCAGCGTTCCAGGCCGGGACAAGTCCAGATTGTCCCTGGCTTTGTAGACGACTCTTCCAATATACAGTGCTTTGCCCAGCAGCCCTGGAACAAAACGCGCATCCTTGAATTCCGATTGGACCGATTGTTCTGAGGCGGCTACCGCTGGAAGGCAGGCTTCGTCATCAAAATGGACATGAAAAAGCAACGGCCCCCCAAATTTTTCAATGACCGGATTGACGATATCCCTGGCCATTGCGTTGAAGAAAGCGGCTGTGATGAGAGCGATGATCATTTTGTACATCGAAGGAGTTCCCCGAAATTTCGTGTCATTTCGTGTTTTTCGTTGTTAAAAAAGCCTCAATTGCCGCGGTCAGTGTAATAGTACCATGGCCAGAGGTTGTAGCCGGATATATTTTTTGAACGTACAGGCACCTTGTACCAGTCTGCATTTTCCAGGTGCCCGTCGACAAAAAGGATATTGCAGGAATTTCCTGCATGCGAGAATCTGGGGCCATTGTTGCTCGTATCATTGTCCGAGGCTGAGTAACTGCCCTTTTCGGTATCGAAGTAGTAGCCCTTGACAGAGGGTTTGGCGATCTTATAGATTCTCGGCCAGCTCCAGTTGTTGGCAGCGGTGTACTGCAGAATGGAACCGCTGATTCCATAATCATAGCCAGCTCCATAGATAGTAAAGGTTACGGACGAATCCCGTGAGGGGCATTTGATCATTTTTTCAATGCTTTTGTCATATCGTGGCGAGCTGACCTTCAGACTCCACCATTGCGCCCACATCGAACCGGAAACATTGGAGGTAAACAGGCAACCATCATTTTCATCCATATAAAACATGAAATTCTGCCCAATCTGGCGCATCTGATTCATGCAGGTGATCGATTTTCCGCGGTCACGCGCCTTGTTCAGGGCCGGAAGCAGCATGGATGCCAGAATCGCGATGATGGCAATTACTACCAGAAGTTCAATTAAAGTAAATTTCTTCATGTTTTTTCTCCTGTTTACTGTTCAAGGACTAATATGACATATTCATGATTGTTGATCTGCACCGCCAGGAAGCCATTCTCTCTGCCGAACACTTTTCCCGATTCCATATCGGCGGCCTGAACGGCAGCGGGAATCCGGTATACTCCCCCACCGCCATAATCGCAGATCATCAGCAGGGTTTTCCCTTCCTTGACCAGGGCAATGGCGGAATGATCCGGCCCGTCAATTTTGAAGGGGAAATTCTCATCCCAGTAATTGTGAACCTGGACTTCTTGGCTGCCATACCCGAATTCATAGAAGGAGAGCAGCGTTTTCCAGTAGTGTTCCCGCTGTGAGTGCGTCCAGCGCAGCTCATGGGTCAGCATAACACCAGTGGCAGTGCGTTCGCACCAGGCAACCTGTTCGGGGCTGCCGCTGATGGGAGCCAGGACAGCAGGAAAATTGCCGAATTGGCGTCCGATGGACAAGGCACGAATGTATTCTCTGGAATAGCGGTTTTGGAAATCAGTGAATCCATTATGGTCTTCCCAGTCATAGTTCATGCTTG
>JAQVUB010000323.1 GCA_028699735.1 Lentisphaeria bacterium
GGCTGCGACCGCCGCTGGCGCGGATGGATTGATTATTGAGGTGCATAATGATCCACCTCATGCCCTTTGCGACGGAGCGCAATCGATGACCCCGGAGGGATTTGCGGCACTGGCACCCCGTGTCTTGAAAATTGCCGGGCTGGTAAGGGAAGGAGCAGTCTGATGAATGTTGCAGTCATTGGGCTCGGGCTGATTGGAGGATCCATTGCCAAAGCCGCTAAACAGAATACTGAGCACCGGATTCTGGGCATGGATATCAATGAGAGTGTCCGGCTGAAAGCAAAATTGCTCGAGGCAATCGATGAGGTCTGCACAGCCGATGATCTGCCAAACTGCGATATGCTGATTCTGGCACTGCATCCGCGTGCCGCCGAAGAATGGCTGCAGCAGTCAGCCGCCAGCCTGAAAGAGGGCGCCTTGGTTGTCGATTGCTGCGGAACCAAACGAAGAATCTGCCAGATCGGTTTTGCCCTGGCGGAAAAATACCACTTCCAGTTTATCGGAGGGCATCCGATGGCTGGTATTGAACGCTCGGGCTTTGAAGCCTCCAGCGGAAAACTTTTCAGCAAGGCCTCGATGATCCTGACGCCGGGGCAACATTGCGATATCCGCCAGCTGGAATTCGCCAAACGCTTTTTTCTCAGCCTTGGCTTTGCCCGAATTACCCTGAGCACCCCCGAGGAACATGACCGGATTATCGCCTATACGTCGCAGTTGGCGCATGTCGTGTCAAGCAGTTACATGAAAAGCACGACTGCATTCTCACATGCGGGGTTTTCCGCAGGCAGCTTTCGGGACATGACTCGTGTGGCTCAGTTGCACGAGGGCATGTGGACGGAATTGTTCCTGGAAAACCGGGAGTTTCTTGCGCAGGAGATCGAAGACCTGATAAAACAGCTGCAGCGCTACCGGGATGCGATCACCAATCAGCAGGAAGACGATCTGCGCGCTTTGCTGAAAGAGGGCCGGGAATTAAAGCATAAAATCGATGAGTTAAGCAATAAATAAAAAGGAACTTTCTGCCATGGAAATTACGAAATGTCGTGAAAAGATTGACCAGATTGACGATCAGCTGATCCGCCTGTTCAATGAACGTATGGAAATCAGCCGCGAAATCGGCGAACACAAGCGCAAACAGAACACCCCCGTGCTGAATCCTGGACGCGAACGGGAAATTCTGCGCCGCATCGCCGCCAGTTCAGGCAAAGAGCTGGGGGCCTATTCGCAGGTTTTGTTCCGCATGCTTTTCGACCTGAGCCGTTCCTATCAGGATCGCCTGCTGGCCGGCGATGGCAAGCTCGGCAAAGAAATCCAAAATGCCCTCGACAACACCCCGAAAATTTTTCCCAAAGATGGTACGGTGGCCTGTCAGGGAATTGAAGGGGCTTACTCACAGTTGGCAGCAGACCGCCTGTTCCCGATGGCCAACGTGATGTTTTTCAACAGCTTCGCCGGTGTCTTCCAGGCCGTCGAAAAAAATCTCTGCAAATATGGCATGCTGCCAATCGAAAACAGCCTGCATGGCACGGTCACTGAAGTCTATGACCTGATGCGAAATCACAATTTTTACATTCTGCGCAGTGTCAAAATGCAGATCAATCACGTGCTGTTGGGATTGCCCGGAACAAAGCTCAACCGGATCAAGGAAATCTATTCCCATGAACAAGCCCTTTGGCAATGCGGAAATTTTCTGAAAAATCTGCCTGGGGTTAAGCTTAATGTTTGCGAAAATACAGCAGTGGCGGCCAAAAAAGTCGTCGAGGCGGGTTCACCAGAGATTGCAGCAATTTCGTCTGAAAACTGTGCCAAGCTTTACGGTCTGCATAAATTGCATGCGGATATTCAGAACAGCGACTGCAATTATACGCGTTTTATCTGCATTGGCAAGGAAATGGCCATCTATCCTGGCGCTGATCGTATCAGCATCATGGTCTCAGTCTCCCATGAACCGGGGTCACTGTACCGCCTGATTGCCAAATTCGCAGCATTGGGCGTCAACCTGCTTAAACTTGAAAGCCGTCCGGTCGAAGGTCGTGACTTCGAATTCCTCTTCTACCTGGATTTCGAATCATCCCTCTATTCCCCGGAAATCATCCAGCTGCTCAATGAACTGGCAGTCTCTAACGAAAGCTTCGTCTTCCTCGGCGGATATAACCAGGTTTGAGTTTTTTTAACAACGAAAAGACACGAAAAGACACGAAAAAAAAATCATGGGAAGTGTGACGTATGTTAGCAAGCAACGCCACTTCCCATGGAATTTTTTTTTCGTGTCTTTTCGTGTCTTTTCGTTGTTAAAAAACTCCCCAGGCTATTTCCAGCTTTCGCACCAATTCCGGGACGGCGTTATCCGGCAGTCGGGCGAAACCCACAACGACTGTGCTGCGGGGAATCCCTTTCTTCTGGCTGTAGAATTCCGAAAGTCCGTTCAAGCGGATTCCCTGTTGCATTGCTCTGGCAAGCATCTCTTTTTCGCTGAAGAGGCCTGTCAGCTGCAGCAGAAAGTGCAACCCGGCATTTTTGCCGCTGATGCGCAAACGCTGGCTGAAAGTGCTTTTTTCCAGTGCATCTAGCAAAGCATCATGTTTTGCCCTGTATACTGCTTTCATGCGATTCAGATGACGGGAAAAATGTCCTTCCCCCATGAATCTGGCCATGACGTACTGTTCGAAGCCCGGCACCGTACAGGAATAAAAGGAAAACTCGCGTTCATATTTCTCCAACAGCAGCGGTGGCAGCACCATATAGCTGATACGCAGCGACGGAGCCAGACTTTTGGCAAAGGTATTGATGTAGATCACCCGGCCTGCACTATCCAGACTTTTTAATGCCGGTATCGGACGCCCGCCAAAGCGGAATTCACTGTCATAATCGTCTTCAATAATATGAAAATCAAGCCGCTCCGCCAGGTTGAGCAGAGCCTGACGCTGCTGCACAGGCATGACTGTCCCCAGAGGAAAATGATGCGAAGGGGTGATATGCACGACATCCGGCTTGGCTCGTTGCAATTCCACCAGATCCAGGCCATCCTCCCGCATCGATATTCGAACCATCTGCAAACCATGCGCGGCCAGAATCCGCCAGATCTTGCCGTAACCGGGATTCTCAATGGCAAAGCGCTTGCGTGGCCCCAAAAGCTGAATAAACAAACTGGAAACCCATTCGGTGCCGGCGCCAACCAATATCTGCTCCGGATGAACTTGAATGCCCCGATAACTCTGCAAATACAGAGCAATCTGCTGCCGGAGACTTAAAATCCCCTTGGATGGTGTGCTGTTGACCAGCTTCCCGCCTTCCTCGGCGAGTACCTTCCGGCTTAGACGGCTCCAGATCGCAAAAGGAAAGGATTCCGCCGAAACCGCATAGGTCGAAAGATCATAGGTAAAATCCGCCTTGTTCTCTGCCGCAAAAACCGGTTCCGGACGAGAGGTTTTTGCCGCATCTTGAGCATACTTAAATTCGACAAAATAGCCGGATCTTGGTCGGGCCTGAATATATCCTTCGGCCTTGAGCTGGTTGTAGGCCTGCTCGATGGTGATTTTACTGACTTTAAGCTGCGCGGCAGCCTGATTCTTCGAGGGCAGACGCCCGCTGATCAGTCCGGCACGAATCCCATCGCGCAATTGCTTATAAACCGCTTCATACAACGGCAGATGGTCCGTATTCTGTATGGGTCCCCAAGGCATGATTGTTCCTGAACTGGCATTATAAAAAACTTCATTACTGGCAATTGAAATAATGCCAAATGGCATCATATTATCATAATTCACTTTTGTCAGGAAGCAAATCATGGTTTCCTGTAAGGCCAGTATGTAGTACAGGCTTTAGCCTGCTTCCCCTCCACCTTTAACCTTGTACCATCCATTCAAAAGAAAAGGAAAAGCACATGTCAAACCGTTATGAATTGAACAAAAACCTTGCCCAGATGTTGAAGGGCGGCGTGATCATGGATGTCAGCAATCCCGATCAGGCAAAAATTGCCGAGGATGCC
>JAQVUB010000324.1:0-2609 GCA_028699735.1 Lentisphaeria bacterium
CCCCGGAACAGAAAAAGGTTCTGCACACCATCAGTCTTTGGAATTACGCAGGCAGTCTGGTACCCAGTGGCGAAAACCGTTTTGCTCGCGAACAGACCCTGCGCATGGGGCCGGACCGCTTCAGCGAAACCGCCTGGATCAATTTCGTCCGCGCACCAATGGCTATCGGTACCTACTTTGGAAGCCCCATCGAACCGACTTTCGAACAAGGCGATCCCTTCATCTATTCCCCGGAAACCGAACAGGCTATTGCCGGATTTGCCGAAAAAGTCCTCAGACCCTACGGAGAATTCCTCAGCCGCACCTGCCAGAAACCACGACGCATTGCCGTCCTGGATGCATTCGCCTCCAGAATCTACGGCAATTCCCCACGCCCCTACAATCATTACCCCAATTATGCCATTTATAATTTTTTCATCCTCCTGGCCATGGCGCATCTGGATGCAGATGTGATTTTTGAGGAAACGATCGAAAAAGAAGGGCTGGCCGGGTATGACTTGCTGGTGCTGCCGGCCTGCGATACGCTGCCGGAAGCCGTCTACCGCAAAATCCTTGCCTTTGCAAAGGACGGAGGCAAAGTGCTTTCCGACCAGTTCCTGCGGGCAGATATCCCTGGCGCAATCCACATGGATTTTGATTTTGAATACCGCAAAAGGGTCAATGCCAATGCCAATGCAAACAACTCCGATTATACCTTGAAGGACGATACAAATTTCCGGTGCAGCTGGGAAAAGAAGGCGGTGCAGGGTGTCCCCGCGGATATCGATCAGCAAATCATGGAGGAATATGCCGCTCGTCTGCAAAAAGCCCTGAACGGATGGATTTCCCCGGACTATGACTGTTCATCTCCGCGTGTTCTGCTGAACTGCCGTGAATACGGCGGCATCGATTATCTGACCGCGGTCAATGATCACCGAACCTGGGGGGAACGCTGCCAAAAATGGAAATCCATGCTCGAAAAAGGACTGCCGGAAAATGCAGAATTTACGGCACCCTGCCCCGGCTCTGATGCGGTCGTCTTTGAACTGCTCAGCCAGACACGCATCCCTGTCAGCATGAACGCGGATGGCACCTGCCGATTCTCCTTCACGCTGCCCCCTGCCGGAGCTGCTGTTTTTGCCATCTACCCAAAGGAACCTGACCCCATGCAGATCACCGGAAAGGCACCAGGCACTATGCAGATTTGCTGCGGCTTCAAGTGCGGCCTGCAACCCTTGGAAATAAAGATTGCCGAATGCCCGGATGCCAGCGGCTTTTATGTCGCTGAAAAAGGTTTTCTGGAATTGCCTGTCTCGGCCGCGGCTAATGAACCGGCCGCACCCTGGTCGGTTACCGTCCGGGATCTGACCACTGGAAGAACAGCAGCCCTTTGAACTCTTCAGCGCAGAACCTGCACGCTGTCGCGTTCAATCAGCGGACATTCCGCCTGAAAATTTTCCGGACGGATTCCCTCTACGACCCATTGCTGCAGCAGTTTGACGGCCATTTCCCCGAGTTGTGAGAGCGGTTCCAGATACGTCGTCAGTCCCGCCCGTTCGGCTCCCGGCCAGGTATTATTATCCCAGGATAGAACAGAAATATCCTGCGGTATTTTCAGGCCACAGGCAGCCGCCTGTTCAAAGAAGATTTTGGCCCGGTAATCCCGCATCGTTATCACAGCACTGGGCATTTTCTTCTGCCGGAAAAATCCCCCGCTGTATTTTTCAGCGGATATGACATTGATTTCCAGCCATTCCTTGTGAAATTCCAGGTGATATTCATCCACCAGCCGCAGATATTCCATGATCCCCTCCCGATAGATGAAATCATCGGGGGAGCCGCACCAGAAAGCAATTTCGCGGTGTCCGCGTGCAAGCAGATATTCCATAGCCTGTTGCACGATTTTGCGATAATCCAGGAAGCACTTCAATACCTCCAAATGATGAATATCATGAGCCACCACATAGGGTACCTTGGCTTTCTCCAGAGGATCGATCAGAGCCTTATAATTTCGGCACTGCCCATAGATGACACCCTGAATCTCCCCGGCATGGAAGGCTTCCAGAATTTCCTCAGTCACATTCTCTGAATCCGTAAAGGACAGCAATATTTCGGCATTCTTTTTTTCCGCCCCCCGCATGACTCCATTAATCAAGCCAGCCGCCCCGGGCAGATAGTTGAAGGAGCCGAAGTCCGACGGGCGCAGAAAAAATCTTCGCAGGCAGGGTTGTTCCGGGGAATAATGGTTGACCCTCGCCCCCCGTGTCGGATGCAGTTGCAGCAAACCCTCTTCCTGCAGAAGTTTCAAAATATTGTGAATCGAGCTTTTCGGGGTCTGAAAACGTTCTCCGAGTTTCCGTACAGACGGCAGAAAGGTGCCCGGTTTCCAGAGGCCAGCCAGAATTTCTTCCCGCAAAGCAGCTCTGGTTCCCTGTGTTTTTGCGGTGGCCAGTCCTTCTCCTGCCACAGCAGCTGCTTCCGACTTTCCGTTTTTTCCGGCCTGTTTAGGCTGATTTAGCTTGCCTGTTTCCTTTTTCTGCATACGAACGGATTCCTGAATATTGCCATCAATCAACAGAACAGACTGTGCTTTTTTGCTGAAAATCTGCCCGCTGCCCTGGTACACCCCT
>JAQVUB010000324.1:2709-3979 GCA_028699735.1 Lentisphaeria bacterium
CGCAAAAGCGACTGGAAAGTCATGCGGCTGGGTTCGTTGATCTCCATGCTGGGAGTCTCAGCCCTCTTTATTCCAGCCGATAAAATGCTGGTCACATTGCTGATCATGATCTGGAGTCTGGGCGAACATCTGGTTATGCCGGTCCGAAGCTCCATCGCCATGCAAATCGCCAAAGAAGGACGTCAGGGACAATCCCTCGGATTCGTTGGCAGTGCCCGAAACGTCGGCACAGTTTTCGGCAGCCTGATCGTCGCCATGATTTTTCAGATCGGCATCCATGCCCTGAATATTACCAACAAAGTGGTTCTCTACAATGCCGTCTGGGCAATCATCATGGTTCTCGTTGGCGCAGCATATCTGTGCACTTACAGTAAAAGTGTACCCAATCTGCCCTCACGCCGTCCCAGACTCTATTTTCACCGTAAATTCAGTGTTTTTTATGCGCTGGAACTCTTCTATGGTGCCCGCAAACAGATCTTCATGACCTTCGCTCCCTTTGTCCTGATTGTCAACTACGGCCTGAATACCTCGCAAATCGCTCTATTGCTGGGCATCTGCGCAGCCGTGAATATTTTCGGCAGTCCCCTGATCGGTCGTTTAACCGACCGTCTGGGCTACCGCAATACGATGATCTGGGACACCGTCGTTCTCTTCTTTGTCTGCCTGCTTTATGGCTATGCGGCTATCTGGTTTCCGCCACAAATAGCCATCTGGGTCGTCTGCCTGAATTTTCTGCTGGATGCAATCTTGAGCACGACTTCCCTGGCGACCAATCTCTATGTACGCGATATTGCCGGCAGCCCGGATGAAGTCACCTCCTCCTTGAGCACAGGAATTTCGATCAACCATCTGATATCCATCATTGCAGCACCTCTGGGAGGCTGGGTCTGGCACCGCTATGGCGTTCAAGTCCTGTTCAGTTTTGCCGCAGCCATGGCCGTCGCCAACAGCCTCTGCGCATGCCTGATCCGGAAAAAAAACAGCGTGCCCTGACGCTCACAACTCAATTTTTAACCACGAAAAACACGAAAAGGCTTGGGGTGGACTGGCGTCCACAACCTATTTTTTAACAACGAAAAAACACAAAAAGACACGAAAATTTTTTAAGGTTGTTGCGTTGAGGTAAGAGATCGCTGTGCAAAATTTCATGCTCGTACCATCAACCATATGTGGTCACTTCCCTCCTTGTCAACATGTGTCGGAGGGAATATGGAGCGCCGGTGTCTCGCCGGCTCCCCAAAACGAAAAATTTACAAGCGTGATAATACGG
>JAQVUB010000325.1 GCA_028699735.1 Lentisphaeria bacterium
TAATATCGGTAAATATAATGCAAAAAAATAAAATTTACAAGCCAAGAATAAGAAATAAATCAGGTGAAAATCGAAAATATCACTTAGGAATTAGCAATCATATCGGTAAATACCGCCATGATTGTGCCTAAACATAATCCAATTCATAGTCTCATAGTCTTATTCCCATGATCCCATTTCATACGTCCCATACGTCCCATACGTCCCATACCTATAGTCCCATAGTCCCATTCATAGTCCCATAGTCCCATAGTCCCATTCCCATGAAACACCCCGCACTACAGAAGACAGAGGCATTACTTTTCGTGTCCTTTCGTGGTAAAAAAAATCAAAATTCATTTGCAGGATGTTTTTTGGCGGTATACAGTAATCACATGCAACATTTTCAGCACAGCACGATGATGTTTTGGGCTTGGTCTTGGCGATAATGCCGTCAGGACCGGGTTGTTTGCTGTTGTTTTTTTGAGGTCGTGACGGATTAAACTGTTTTGGGTTTAATCCGTTTTTTGTTTCCAGACAAGCCATACCCGGTTTGAATTTCACCGGGTGTGGCTTTTTTTTTCAATCATCATCAAGACCAGGAGACTGCAATGTTAAAACAAGATTTCAAGGAATTTCAACGTTTGTCTGTTGGGCATGACCTGATTCCGGTTTATGCCGAATGTCTGGCGGACATGGAAACTCCGGTTTCAGTGCTGAACCGTTTTGTCGGCGATGAGCACGTCCTTCTGCTTGAAAGTGTGGAGGGCGGAGAACGTTTTGGACGTTATTCGTTTATTGGCGTTAATCCGCACGGCGTCTTTATGATCGAACACCAGAGGGCGTATTATCAGGAAAATGGCCTGCGCAAAGAGTTAAAGCATGATGGAAATCCGCTGAATGCTTTGCGACAGGTGCTTGGCGGACGCAAGGTGGCGCCAACTTCCGGTCTGCCGCCGCTGTTTGGCGGTGCTCTGGGATTCATCGGCTACGAGGCATCCGCTTACTTTGAAGTGCTCCCCGAACCCAAAGCACAGCCTGAAACTGCGGACTGCGTGTTTATGGTTACTGATGAGGTTATCGCTTTCGATAACCTCAGCCATACCCTGAAAGTCATTATCTGCGTGCGACGCAATGATTACGCCTCGCTGCAGGAAGCGTATGCCGATGCGGAAGTCCGCGCAGAAGTACTGCTGAAACGCATTCAGGTGCCCAGCCGGCTGCGACCTGAGCCGCAACGGCCGCTGGACATGCCGGAACTGCAAAGCAATATGAGCAAAGAAGAATTCTGCAACATGGTTGAAAAGGGGAAGCAGTATATCCGGGATGGCGAAGTCATTCAGATTGTCCTCTCTCAACGCTTCTCAGCACCAACCGTTTCATCTCCACTGCAAATCTACCGGGCTCTGCGCCTGATCAATCCATCGCCGTATACCTTTTTTCTCAAGCTCGGTGGTTTGGTACTGGCCGGATCCTCCCCAGAAACCATGGTCAAACTCGAAAATGGGCGTTCCTCCGTGCGTCCGATTGCCGGCACTCGCAAACGCGGAAATTCCGAGAATGAAGATCGTGCTCTGGCTGATGATCTGCTGAAGGATGAGAAGGAGCGTGCGGAACATCTGATGCTGGTCGATCTCGGACGCAATGATCTGGGTCGTACCGCCGTTCCCGGCAGTGTCCAAGTGAAATCGTTCATGAATGTCGAACGATATTCCCATGTGATGCATCTGGTCAGCGATGTCGAAGCGATGCTCGATCCAGCTTACGATGCCTGTGATCTGGTACGCAGCACCTTCCCGGCAGGAACGCTCTCCGGCGCCCCGAAAATTCGTGCGATGGAATTGATTCATGAACTCGAACCAGGCTCCCGCGGCGTGTACGGTGGCGGGGTGGGATATCTCAGTTACAATGGCAATCTCGACCTTTGCATCACCATCCGCACCATTGAAATCCGCAATGCAAAACTTTTCATACAGGTCGGCGCCGGCATCGTTTACGATTCCGTTCCCGAAAAAGAGTACGAAGAAACTCTGAATAAGGCTGCTGCGCTGTTTAAAGCGGTCAATCTCGCTGCTCATAATTTTCAGTTTGTCTGACCATAGGAGGAACAACGATGATTCTGGTACTTGATAATTTTGATTCTTTCACCTACAATCTCGTCCATATGCTCTACGCGTTGCATGCGGAAGTCGAGGTCTACCGCAACAACCAGATTACCCCTGGTGAAGTGCTGTCTCTGCGTCCGGAGGCCATCGTCCTTTCACCGGGTCCCGGGCGTCCGGAAAATGCTGGCATCATGCAGGAGTTGATTCTGGCTGCCAGTGAGCAAATTCCGATTTTGGGCGTCTGTCTGGGACATCAGGCGATCGGGCAGGTCTTTGGCGCCGAAGTCGTCTCCGCCAAACAAATCATGCATGGAAAAGTCTCAAAAATCTCGCATAATGGTAAAGACCTCTTTGCGGGTTTGAAAAATGATTTCAAAGCGGTGCGTTATCACTCTCTGGCTTTGCGTGAGGAGAGTTTACCGGAGGATCTGGAAATTACTGCCCGGGCAGAAGACGGTGAGATCATGGGGATACGACACCGCTCCTTCCTGATTTACGGGATTCAGTATCATCCGGAATCGATCCTCACCCCCAATGGCAAACAGCAACTGGCCAATTTTATGCAGATGGTTGACCTGAAACAACGCAAAGGAGCCTGATATCATGCTGAAACCGTACCTTCATAAAGTTCTCGCCGGACAGGATCTGAGCAACTCCGAAATGGATGCATTGCTCGAATTGCTGACCAGCAACGAAGTCTCTTTCGCCCAGGCCGGAGCGATCCTGGCCGCATTGCGCATGAAAGGCGAAAGTGTCAGCGAACTGGTTGGCGGGGCACAGATGCTACGGCGTAATGCTACTTTTATCGATTGCGGCGGACGCGAAGTAGTCGATATCGTCGGAACTGGTGGCGACGGTGGAATCTCCTTTAATATTTCGACGACATCGGCACTGGTTGCCGCCGGCGCAGGGGTCGTTATCGCCAAGCATGGAAACCGTGCCGTTTCCGGGAAATGCGGTGCAGCCGATGTGCTGGCCGAGCTGGGCTTCAATCTCGATGTCACGCCGGCAGCCATGGAAAACAGCATCTGTGAACAGGGCATCGGCTTCATGTTCGCTCAAAAGCTGCATCCGAAGTTTGCCAGGGTGGCTCCGCTTCGCAGAGAACTCGGCATTCGCACCATCTTCAATATGTTCGGACCTCTGTGCAATCCTGCCGGTGCAACTCGGATGGTCGTCGGAGTCTTCGACAACCGCCTGACCGAACTGTTCGCAGCCGCACTCCAGGGTCTTGGCGTCAAACACGCCCTCGTCGTGCATGGCAATGACGGACTGGACGAAATCAGCTGCTGCGATACGACAAGAGTCAGCGAACTGAAAGACGGCAGAATCAAAAGCTACGAAATCTACCCGGAAATGCTGCTTGGAGATACGTTCGAACTCTCTGAAATCGCTGGCGGAGATATTCCTCAAAATGCGGCTATCTTGCAGGCGGTGCTCAATGGCCAGGATCAGGGTGCCTGCCGGGCTGTCGTTTTGCTGAATGCAGCTGCGGCCTGCTATGTCGCAGGCCTGGCTGACAGCCTCGCAGATGGCATTCGGCTTGCCGAACAATCCATCGATTCCGGAAAAGCCGCTGAAAAGCTGCAAATCCTCATCCGGGAAAGCAAATGACTTTCTTAACAACGAAAAAACACGAAAAAGCACGAAATTTTTATAGGGTTGTTGCTTTGACGGATAAGCTTGCACGCGGATATAAGAGGACAGGTGGCAGGGGGGAGGTAAGTTGTAAGTTGTAAGTTGTAAGTTGTAAGTTGTAAGTTGTAAGTTGTGGGTGCGGAGGGGGGGGCGTGTTCCGTCCGTGTTCCGTCCGTGTTCCGTCCGTGTTCCGTCCGTGTTCCGTCCGTGTTCCGTCCGTGTTCCGTCCGTGTTCCGTCCGTGTTCCGTCCGTGTT
>JAQVUB010000326.1 GCA_028699735.1 Lentisphaeria bacterium
AATTCAAGTTTTCACAAAAAATACAAAGGATTTGAGCAAGTTGACTGGGTAATGCGTCACCTGCTTCTGACGCGTTACTTTTCCGGTGAATTTTTTCCGACAATTTCCATCAGCTTTCCGTAGCTGGTTACCACGTCGTATGTCACTTGTTCGGGATTAATCTTGCGGTTGACTTGTGCGAAGAACTTTCTGGCGCATTCGATTTTGCTTTGTTCGATTGCCCGCAGTTCCATGCTGGACATGGAGCCCTTGGTCTCGGCGACGAAATAGATATGCTTGAGCGAACCTTCCTTGAAAGAAATGGCCCAGTCCGGATTATAGTCGCCGACGGGAGTGGGAATCAGGAAGCCTCGGGGGAGCTTTGCATAAACGACCACCTCGGTGCTGGTATCCAGCTCTTTGGCAAATTCCCTCTCAACCTTGGAGTCAGTGACAACGTAGTCGTAGATGTGGTTCTTGAGCTTCCCGCTGGCTTTGCTAAAGTCCTGCTTGCTTTGGCCTGCGGTGAAAATATCGATATCATGAGTCGCGGCAATATTGTCGTAACTCAGACGTTCGATGATGACCGTTGCCTTCTGCTCATTGATAAGCCGAGAGCTTTCGGCAATGAAATGCTCCGGGTTCTGTTTGAATTGCCCGAAGACCGCTGGCTGAACGCCGCTCAATATCTCGGCGACAGTCGTTCTTGTCAGTTGGGTGTTTTCGGCGATTTTCCCGAGCAGGTCATAGGTGACCATGGAATGAGCGGGAGTTCCGCATTCTGTTTTGGTTTCACGCACGTCGAATGCCTGACCCGTTTTGAGTTGTTCGTAGCTTGCCTGCTCAGCCTGTTCCCCTTTTTGAATAGTGTAAGTCAGTGGTGTCACCCGCAGTTCTGTTTCCAGAACCCGGATGCAGTTTCGGACGAGTTCACTGGAATCGAACTCGACACGGTAGACCGCCTTCTGATTGATCCGGCTCCAGAGCGCCTTGAACTCTTTTTTCTCGAAGTTGTCATTCAGTGGATTGGTCTTCGGCTTGCGATCATCGCCCACTTCGGGCAGCTGGGACTCGCTGAAGACGCTGTCGATCAGAGCAAAAATCTGTTCCGCATACGGTGCAAGATCGGGGGGAAGTGCCGCCAGGGTCCCGTTGGCTTTTGCCTCGTGATACTTGTCAATAATCTGTCGTTTTCGGTCAACGTAGCCATTTTGAATAAGATAAAACTCAATATCCTTGCCCTGATCGTCGGTGATTTCAGTTTTCCCGGATTCCTTACTGATGATCTTCCCGGTGAAGTATGCCGCGTCTGCCTGGCGTGGGCGTGCGGATAGGGCGTCGCAGATCTCACGTTGAAGATTCCCGACGAAGTCCTTGTAACTCTCGCTGGCGACAACGGTCAGGACATTCACGTCATGGACGGTTGCCGGGTTGTCCATTCGATCACCAAACTGGTTGACGCTGATCCGCAGCCCCCGGCCGACTTCCTGGCGTCTCGAGATCATGTTGTCGCTGTGCTTGAGCATGCACATGACGAAGACATTGGGATTGTCCCAGCCTTCCCGCAGGGCGGAGTGGGAGAAAATGAAGCGTACCGGTTCTGCCAGGGAGAGGAGCCGTTCCTTGTCTTTCAGGATCAGATCGTAGGCATCCACATCATCGGAAAGCCCGGCTTCTTCTCCACTGGTCTTGAAGCTCGGGTCAGTCAGTCTCTTTGTTTTCTTGTCGATGGAAAAGTAACCGTTGTGGGTGCGGCCAACGGGAATCCCCTTCAGATATTCCTGATACGCTTCACCATCCAAGGGAGAAAGGGTTAAAAACTCATTTTTGAGCCGTTCGTACTCTTCTTCAAAGATTCTGGCGTACTCACCCTGTTCATCGGGCTGGCTGTAGTCCCGGTATTTGGCCACTTCGTCAATGAAGAAAAGGGACAGCACCTTGATGCCCTGGGCAAAAAGCACTTGTTCCTTCTCAAGGTGAGCCCGGATTGTCTCCCGGATCTGAATCCGCCGGATGGCAATTTCCGTGACATCGCCGCTTGCATCGCCAGCATTCAGAACCAGGCCGTTGGTGAACTCGACAGTGTCCTTGCTGGCGTCAATCTGGGCGATGACAAAGCCCCGATATTGGTCGAGCTGATTTGATTCAACGAACAGATCCTTGCCGTGCTCGAGGCGTTTGACGATCCGCTTGATGCCGCCGTCCTGGCGTACTTCCATCTCGATCCGGGCAAGCGGCGCCTTCCTGGAAATTTCGATGGATTCCAGGTAGAGATAGGCGTTGGTGCCAGCCAGGCCTTTGACCGTAATTCCGCGTACCGCGATTTTTTTTACCAGCTTCTGATTATAGGCATCCAGGGCGTCGAGGCGGTGGATCTTGTTGTGCGAGGTACGGTGGGTTGCCGAGTAGCGCAGAATCATCAGCGGTTTGAACTTGGCCAGCGCCTCGATCGTCTTTTTCCCCTCCATCTTCTGTGGCTCATCCAGGATCAGGATGGGCCGGTTGCTGCTGATTACATCAATCGGCTTGCGCGACTGGAAGTCGTCCAGCTCGTCATAGATGCGGCGGTTATCCTTTCCCGTGGCATTGAATGCCTGGATATTGATGACCATTACATTAATGCCCGCATCTGAGGAAAAGCTTTCCAGATGGTGAAGCTGTCTGGAGTTGTAGGCAAAAAAGCGGGCCTTCCTGCCGAAGCTCTCGGTGAAATGTTCGGCGGTAATTTCCAGTGACTTAAGCACGCCTTCACGGATGGCAATGCTGGGGACGACGACAATGAACTTGGTCCAGCCATACCGTTTGTTCATCTCGAAAAAGGTCTTGACGTAGCAGTAGGTCTTGCCGGTACCGGTTTCCATCTCCACGTCAAGATTGACCTTGCAGCCGGCGCTGGACACCAGTTTGTCCGACATGGGTAGATTCTGCCGCCGCTGTACGGCATGGATATTGGCCAGCAGCTGAGGATCGGTCAGCTGGAGTTCGGTGTTTTTTATGCCGGTCTGATCACTTAACGAAGGCTGGTATTCTCCTTCATAGTTTCTTTTGTGGACTCCCGGATCGATGCGGTAGGAAATGCCCGAGGTATTCACCTGCCCTGCAAAACAGTCGACCACGGATTCCACCGCGTTGGTCTGATAGGGCTGGACTTTGAACTTCAGTTTCATTGTATATCTTTCTGTTTCCAACCCGTCGGGCGAACTGTCGCACGAGAACAGTGGTTTTGCTGAACATCAAGGTCACAATGCTTTTTCCCTAAAGGTTTGTGGATATTCTGTAATCCACAAAATACTTTGTGGATATTAGATTTGATTTTAATATCCACAAAATGCTTTGTAGATATTTCGATAGCGACACCATCAAAAGACATTTTTCTCCTCGGCAATCATGAACTGACAAAAAATATTTGACAGTTGCGGGTGGGTGCAGTTCCCAAAAGTAGGTAGAGGCCGTCCAGAAAGGGTTCAGGGTTCAGGTTTAAAATGTGGCGTAACCGGCCCGGTTGCGATTTCTGTTAGCACTCCCACGCCTGAACGGTCTCGGGTGCCCGGGGCAGGGACTACCTACTTTTGGGAACTGCACCCGTTGCGGGTTCTATTGAAGCTTTTTCCGTGACTTCTGTGTTTAATTTCTGGTCTTCAACAGATTTAATGGCTGATTTTTTCCTGCATATAAAAACTTGTTACTTCCTTCGCCCTGACGAAAACCTTTGCTCGCTTCCGACATCCCTGCCGTCTTCGACTTATGCATTCATTTGCGCCGTAGGCGCTTAACCATGCTTAACCCCAGGCTTCAGCCTGGGGTGTGGCCTCCCCCTAGACCGGTGCCTCGTAGAGGCACAACTGTATTTCGCATCAGGTTGGGTCTCTGAAAAAAAACACATTTTTATCTGCCAGTCCGTTATCATTGAAAATGTGGGTTATTTCATCATGGAAGGATTCCGTCTGGTGATGTTCACGTTGCCTCTTGATGTAATTCACAATCATCTCCCGATC
>JAQVUB010000327.1 GCA_028699735.1 Lentisphaeria bacterium
AACGGCCTTGCTTGCCCTGGGCTGGTATGTCGCGCCCCTTCGGGGTTAATTCGGGGACTGGTTCCGTCCGTGTTCCGTCCGTGTTCTAAAACTTTGGTTGTGGGCGCCAGTCCACCCCAAGCTGTTTTGTGTATTTCGTGGTTAAAAAAGCTTTAATCAAGGTTCATAATAATCTTCATGTTTTGGGACGACGGCGGGGATCAGCACCAAAAGCAGCAGGCAGAAGCTCAGAGCCACGGCATAGATCAGAAACAGGGTCTGGAAGCTGCTGACGACGCGTCCGCCCAGCTGCCAGGAGCCCGCCAGCAGACCGCTGCCAATAATCAGTGAGGTGCCCGTACGGCTGAGCGCCAAACCAGCCTGCGAATACGTATTGCAGAATGCCGCCGCCATCGTCTTGTTGCCAGGACTGGCCAGCGCCATCACCTCCGCAGAAAAACAGACCCCAAAGCAGGCCGTGGCAAACCCATGCAGAATCAGCAGCCCGGTCAGTTGCACAACCGCATACGGATTTCCCTTGCCGCAGAAAAAGCAGGCCGTACAGATGCCGATGAAAGAAAGATGGCAGGCGACCTGCAGCCATTTGGTGCCCAGCAGGCGCTGCAGTCTGCCGGCGGCCAAATAGCCCGCGATGGTACCGCTCATAACCAGTCCCGAAATGGTGATCACCGTACTATGCGCAATCCCCAGATGACTCTTCAGATAAATGAAGATCAGCGGAACCAAAGCCGCATAGCCGAAGGTCACTAAACTGATGTATACGGAAAAACCGGTCAGGGGGCCGTTCCGGATGGTCTTCGCAAAAGCCTCCCGGAAACTGTAACGCGCCGCCGGCTTTTTCTCCGGATCCACCGGGAGTTTTTCGATGTACCAGCTGCGCCCCAGGACAGTCAGGCCGGTCAGGACGATGATCAGCTGAAAAAACCAGACAGGGGGTTCGCGCCCCATCAGCATCCCCAACAGTGAAAACAGAACGGCATTCAGAACCATATACAGAAAGCGCATCCTGCTGAAAAAATGTGCTCTTTCATGGGGCAGCAGGATGTTATCGAGCAGGGGGTACCAGGTATTCAGGTAGAGCGGCTTGGTTGTACTGTAGATAAAAGCGGCTATAATCACCACGACCGGAGCCATTTCCCCGAAAAACGGAGCCATGGCCATCAGCATATAGGCGCCACAGGCCATGCGGCAGGCAATACGCACGGAACGTTTGAGTCCCAGCAGATCATTGATGCCGGCCAGCGGAATCAGCAGCAGCACATAGGCGATACCACTCAGACTGCTGGACAACATCGAAAACATGTCGCCACCCTTGAGCAGCGCAATATAGGTGATGATCACCGCACTGCTGTCCAGCATCAACTCCGCTATGCAACCATACAGAGCCGACCAGATCGCATCCCGGCGGGCTTTCCGGCGCTGCTCCTCCGATAATGTGGCGGCATAACTCATCAGAAAATCCCTTTGCCTGGATCATTCGCTTGCGGAAACCAACAGCCGGCTTAGAGGCCCACCGCTGCAAGCACCCTCTCCATCGTAACACGGGCAATTTTCCGGGCGCGAGCCGCGCCATCCTGAAGAATATCCTCGACTTCGCCAGGTTTTTCCAGCAGTTTTTTGCGGCGTTCACGCATTTCCTTGAAATACTCGCTGTATTTTTCGAAGAGTGCCTGTTTGGCATGTCCGTAACCCATGCCGCCCGCCTTGTAGCGTTCACGCAATTCCTGCTGTTCTTCGGCTGTCGCCATCAGTTTATAGAGTGCAAAGACATTGCAGTGATCGGCATCTTTGGGGTCTTCCAGCGGCGTTGAATCGGTGACGATGCGCATAAATTTGCTGCGTATGGCTTTCCCTTCCCCGAAAATCTCGATCGTATTGTCATAACTCTTGGACATTTTCTGGCCGTCCAGCCCGGGCACCACCGCGACCTCCTCCTGAATCAGGGGTTCGGGTACCACCAGCAGATTTTCACCATAGCGGTTATTGAAACGGATGGCCAGATCCCGGGTCACTTCCAGATGCTGCTTCTGATCTTTGCCGACCGGTACCAGATTGGAATCATAGAGCAGGATATCCGCCGCCATCAGCACCGGATAGGCCAGCAGCCCGTGATTGGCCTCAAGCCCATGCGCAAGCTTGTCCTTGTAACTGTGGCAGCGTTCGAGCAAGCCCAATGGACAAAGACAGCTCAGAATCCAGCTCAGAACCTGCACTTCAGAAACATCCGACTGCCGGAAAAAGATCGTTTTAACCGGATCCAGACCGCAGGCCAGAAAATCCAAAGCCACCTGGAAGGTGCGTTCCTTCAAATGCTTGGGTTCCGGCATCGAGGTCATCGCATGATAGTTCGCGATGAAATAAAAACAGTCATGCTCCTGCTGCATCGCCAGTGACTGGCGCATCGTCCCGAAATAATTGCCGATATGCAGAATCCCTGACGGCTGAATCCCCGTTAATACCCGTTTGGCTGACATCGCTTCTTCCTGAATTGCTTGATGGTTAACACCCTTGTCGTAAAACTTATAATATACCGGACTTTCAACAAATTGGCAGCCGGAAAGTGAGGATCCTGTTCCGAAGAAAAAGGCAGGTTTAAAAAGTGGCGCAACCGGCCCGGTTGTGATTTCTGTTTGCACTTCCATTCCCGAACTGCTCTGGCATTTGTCTTCACCCAAAATCATACCCCCAGACAATTCATGATTGGGCGACCAAATGCACATCTCAACCGGGCCGGTTGCGCCACCTTTTGAACCTGCCCCCTGCAAAAAGGGCATTATATTATTTGCGGAATGAAGCTGGAATTTTATGGAAGGGTCATGCAGGAAATCGTCGCCATTGATTTTGAAAGCACGGGAAGCAGTCCGGGGTACAGCAACACACCCTGGCAGATCGGTATGGTACTGCTGCGCGATGGAAAAATATGCCCGGATGAGCAGTTTTCCAGTCTGCTTCGAGTTCCCGAAGATCAGCCTTTCAACCCTTATACACCTGGGCGCTGGGCGGGTCTGCGCAAAGAATTGGCCGAGGCCCCTGCTCTGCCGGAACTCTGGCCCACTCTCGAAAAATGGTTGTCCGGGCGCATGCTGCTGGCGCACAATGTGCCGGTCGAACGAGGACTCCTCCGCGCCATTTTTCCGCTTCATCGTTTTGGCCCCTGGCTGGACAGTCTGGTGCTCGCACGTATGGCCTTTCCGGGTCAGGTCAGTTACAAGCTCGAAGACCTCTGCGCCAACCTGGGCCTCAGTGAAACCCTGTCGGAACTTTGCAGCAATACCGCTCCGCACGATGCATTATATGATGCCATGGCCTGTGCCAGCCTGCTGCAATTGATCCTGCAGGAACCATCCTGGCGCCGGGCAGGCCTCGAACAGCTCTCCGAACTGAAAGCCCGACGCCCACGAACCACCCCATGAAAATTTTTCGGATCGTTCGTGTCTTTCGTTGTTAAAAAATCACTGTCACTCACTCTGAAACTTTATCTGGCAGCAATCATGAATTCCTCTGAAACAGAATCCTTTTCCTTTCCTGCTGCACCTGCCCGGATTTTTCTGGTCGGCATCGGTGGCATTGGTATGAGTGCCCTGGCTCAGCTGCTGGTGCATCTGGGCTATCAAGTTGCCGGCAGCGACCGTGGCCTGAAGGATCCGGACAAGCAGGATCTCTACGAGAAACTGGCTCGCCAGGGCATCGCCCTGTTTCCACAGGATGGATCCGGTATCGCCGTTTTCCATCCGGATTGCCTGATTCACTCCGCAGCCATCGAGACTGGCAACCCGGACTTTCTGGCCGCAGAGGGAATTCCGTTGCTGCATCGCGCCAGTGCGCTTGCGCAATGCCTCAACCGCATACCGGTCATTCAGGTCGCAGTGGCCGGATCCTGCGGCAAGACTTCGGTCACCGGCTGGCTGAGCTCCGCACTGCGCTGTCTCGGACATCGTATCCTGATGGTCAACGGGGGCTATTGCAACA
>JAQVUB010000328.1 GCA_028699735.1 Lentisphaeria bacterium
GTGTTCCGTCCGTGTTCCGTCCGTGTTCCGTCCGTGTTGGGTCCGTGTTCCGTCCGTGTTCCGTCCGTGTTCCGTCCGTGTTCCGTCCGTGTTCCGTCCGTGTTCCGTCCGTGTTGAGTCCGTGTTCCGTCCGTGTTCGAAAACTTTGGTTGTGGACGCCAGTTCACCCCAAGTCAGTTTGTGATTTTCGTTGTAAAAAAAACCATTGTCCCCCGGCTTTACGGCGTCCTGCCTCAATTCCAGTCCTTGACCAGGGCAGTGTTTTGCAATCCAGCTGCCCAGACCGGATATCGTTGTTTCAATTCACTCCAAGTCGTTCGTGCATCGGTTTCATTGCCCAATGCCCGATAAATGGCGATGGCCAGTTCCATCGCTTTCGGTGAATACAACGGATCATCCGCCAGAACAAAACATTTGATGCTGTATGGCAATGCATTCTTGGCATCTTTCTCGACTTCAAAAAGCAATTTAGCCATCACCCAGCGCGCGCGAGTCAAAGCCCGCAGACTGCCTGGATCCGTCGCGGAAAAACATTGTTCTGCCGCAGCAAAGGCCTGATCCGGTCTTTTCAAATGTAAATTCAATTCCGCCAGCAGGGAGGCCAGTTCCGCACCGGAAGCCTGGCCGCTTTGCAGATTTCGCTCACGAATGTTATTGAGCAAAGCACCGGCTTCCTCATAGCGATTATGCAGGATCAGAATTTCGGCCAGAAGCAGGCCGCTTTGTGCCTGCAGCTCTCCATCGGCTTTTGTGGAGAGGCTGAGTCGCAGCGCTTTTTCGGCCTGCTCATAACGGCCATGGCGGCTCAATAACGCACCCCCGGCATGCCATAAATCCGCGGACACCTTCTCTTTCTGCTCTTTTTCCGTAAGCAGGAGCAACTGTTCGATCAGAGGTAGAGCCTCTTCCTCCTCATCGTGTTGCAATTGCAGTCGCAATAACAGCACTTGCAGTTGGACAAGCAGATCGCGCTCCAGTTCCGGCAAGGCCAGCGTTTTCTTCAGGACAACACCGGCTTCCAAATCCCGGTTGAGATGCAACAGCACAGTCGCCAGTAACAAGCCGACCGGACCGCGGGATCGCGGCTCCAGAAGCTCCTGCAACAGTTCAAGATTCTCGCGGGCAGCTTCATATTCATCCAGAGCCAGGCAGGCATTGACATGAAGCTGCAACGCGTCTACCAAAATTTCCTTCTGATCCGGCCACTGCCGCCGGATCAAATCCACCTCAGTGCGCACAGCCGCCCAGTTCTCCTGCTTAAACTCAAACTGGGCCGCCTGAAGACGATAGGCAGCCTGCAACTGCAAAGGGACTTTCTCAGAAATCCGGCGGGAGACCAGAGCCGCCTCCGACCATTTCTCCCCGGCTTCAAGACTTTTGCTCAACGCATCAGCCGCCGTCAGAAAAAGCTCTTTCTCCCCGACAAAAAATTCCATGGCTCCCCGCAGAAATTTTTCTGCTTCGCTTTGTTGTTTGAGCGATTGTGCCGCTTTTCCGATTTGGAAAAGGATGCGTCCTTTTTCGGGACAATTGGGGAATTCCCCGATGAGTTTTTGCCCTTTTAGCAGGAGTTCCTGGTGTCGTTCGAGGATGCTGAGGCAGGTTAATTCCTGGAGCAGAGCCGGGAAGCGATATTGTTCCGGCGTTTTTTTGTTTTGGCCGACTTTGCCATAGAGTGCCAGGGCTTCTTCATAGCGCTTCAGTTCGATCAGGCTTTCGGCCAGCATCAGTTCCAGTTCAAAATCGGCAGACTGCGGATAACGGGTCTGCCAATCCTTGCCAAGATCGGCCACCCGTGCAAAATCCTGCAGGCGGTATGCGCAAATCAGTCGCTGGCGGCGAACCTGCTGCTGAAAACTGCCTGCCGGAAACGCCAGAATATACTCTTCATAGCTGGCCAGAGCCGCAGTAAAATCCCGGGCCTCATACTCCAGATCCGCAACCCGCAACAATGCCTTCTCGCGCATCTCCTCCGGCAAATCCCGCCCGCCACTGATTTTGCGATAGAGAACCCCAGCGGCTTTCAGGTCGCCCTGTTTCAAGAATTCGCCGGCGATGTAAAAAGCGGCATAGGGTCGATAAGGAAACTCGTTTTGCAAGGGTCTTTCGGCAAGCACTTTCAGGGTCGCAAAAGCTTCGCCATCCTGCTTCAGCTGAAGGTAACATTGCCCCTGATAATACAAACCAGTCTCAGCAATCTGGGCATTCTCGGATTTGCTCAATTCCGTATAGGCCTGCAACGCTCCGGCAAAATCCCCCTGATGATAGCGAATCACTGCCGCCATCACGGAAAACTGCTCATTCAGAGGATCCTTCGGCCAGCGACTCCGAAACTGGGCAATCCCCGCCAAAGTCTCCGCCGGCTTGTTCAAGGCATGGCAGCAATGAATCAGCAAGCGCTGAGCTTCTTTGGCACGCTCGTGCTCCGGATATCGCTGCAAAAAGATTTTCAGCTGGGGCAGGGCCAGATCGTGAAAATTTCGCTGCATCAGACCCGCCGCATAGAGATAATGCTGTTCAGGATTGGTGATGTCCTCGACTTTCTGCTGAGCGGAAACAGAAACTGCCAGCAACACCATAATCACGGCACGGCAAAAAACCTGGACAGCTGAAACCCAGCCCTCTGAACTGAAAAACGACCCTGTCAAGGTGCATTCTCCCTTGGAAGAGTGGAAAATGCAACATTCCAGATATCGACCTTCCGGCAGATGTCCAGAACCTTGATTACATCTTTATGACGGGTATTCTGATCGGCACGAACAACCACCGGCTGACTCTTGAAAGTCTCGGCAATCTGACCGAGAAGACTTTCCAGACGCTGCGCAGTAATCGGCTTGCTGTTGATGTACATCCCCCCTTCGGCATCAATATTGATAATGACTTCCCCCGGCTGACGGTCCGTGCGAATCCCGGAATCAGCCGAAGGCACCTGGATGCCCAGCTTGTTTTCCCACTGCGCAAAAATCGTCGCCACCATAAAATGAATCAGAAGAATGAAGATAATATCAATCATCGGAGCCATCTGAAAGCCCAGAGGATTGTCCCGGATGTATTTCTTGAAATTCATAGCGGTCACCTGTCTCCCTGCTGCCGTGCGCAATTCTTTCGCATCAAGGCGTGAACACGGAACTTTTGCGAGTATTGGCCAAACGCCGCAAAACGGAATTGCACGCGCTCTCCATCGAGCTGACGACCGTATTCACCCGCCCCCGGAACAACGCATAGATGGCCATGCTCGGGATGGCAATAACCAGACCTCCAAAGGTCGTATACATGGCCTGCGCAACACCGGAAGCCAGGGCATCCGCCTTGTTGATCAGATTGATTCCGCTCTCCAGCCCCGAAAAGGAAATCATCATTCCCCAGACCGTGCCTAAAAGACCAACCATCGGCGATATCGCTGACACATCGAGAAGATACTGAATCCGCTGCCAGAGATAGCCAGCCTGACGACTGCCTTCATCCTCCATCGCACTCTGTACCGCAGTCAAATCAACCGGCTGCCCCTCGACGCATTGCTCCAGCGACGCATGGATCACTTTCGCCGCCGGACTGCCGTTCTCACGACACAATTCCCGCAAAGCTTCCAGATCCCCCAATTCGGCAGCATCCTGAGCTTCTCGTATAAAAGCCCTGGGATAGATCAGTTTTTCCCGCAAAGTCAGCAAATAAAAGATGATCAGGCCGACGGCAATAAACGACAAGCCGACAAGCGGATACATGATCACGCCGCCATCGCTGATGATCTGACGCAAGGTCAAACCGCCCAAAGCCTCAGCAGCAAGCGGATCTGCCGGAACAGCATTGTCAACCCCAAAAAGGGACGTCACTGTAACCGTAAAAATAGAGAAAACGAGCAGTGCCAGAACTGATTTCTTCATAACCTTCTCATTCCTTGGCTGAATTACACACATTGTTAAGTAACGCTTGTAATATAAAGCAAATTTGCCGTTTAACCAGATTCTTTT
>JAQVUB010000329.1 GCA_028699735.1 Lentisphaeria bacterium
ATTGCCTCCTCAAACGGTCTGTGTAAAGCTGGATCATGGAATCGGCGAATGTGCCCGTATCCGTTTCCCTGAACTGATGCCCGGCAGCGAAGACAGTAAAAAGCTGTCCCTCCCGACCAGTGCCTGGAAATCTGGCGAATACAAACTGACGGCATGGATTGAAGAGACTCCCCTGGAAAGTTCCTACGATCTTTTCCTCGCCCCGGAAAAACGCAGCGATACTTTCCGCTTCCATTCCTGGGGAGGCAACTCCGATGCGCCATTTTTCAAAAGTCTTCAGGAACATGGCTTTAATGGGCTTTCGATTACCGTCGATCCAGCAGAGGATTTTGCCATGCAGAAAGGCTATCTGGCTCGAATCATGGATCAGGCTGTTCGCTATGGACAGGATATCAAAGTCAGCTTTACCTGCCTGTGGGGCACAGCTCCCGGAATGGATACAAGAGTTATTCGACATGACGGAAGCAAAGGCAATGCACCGGGTCCCTGGAATCCAAAACAGCGAGACTGGGCCCTCGACAGAATGGATAAATTGGCCGCATTGCTGAAAAACTATCCCTCAGTCAACGCTTTCCTGCTCAACAGTGAAAATGAAAATATCGCCGAACCGGACTACTCGCCATCCGGCCGGGAACGTGCTGAACAGGAACTGGGTTTCAAAATGCCGCTGCCGGAAAATCTTGGGGAGGACAAGGACAATACAGATGGGCGCCTGATACGGGTTCCGCAGGAAGTCAAAGCACGAACTCCGGCAGTATTTCCGGACAGCAATGAATGGTATCGTTTTTTCAAATGGTTCTGGCAGCGCGGTTATGGGGACAATGTTCTGAATGAGGAACTGAAAGATCTCATCAAAAATCACATTCCTGATGCGGAAGTCACGCATGACCCATTCCGGGATGTGCCGCTGTTTTATCGGAACAAGGGATTGGATCAGGTCGGCACCTGGTTTTATGCGCATCCCGATGCCAGTGAAAGTCTGGGCATGGTCGAAACGCTGCTGACCGCCGCCCGCGATGAAAGCACAATCAAAGGAATCAATATCGGCGCTTCGCTTTGGCTTTATGGAGAAAGAATATGCCCCGCAAAAGATCGCTACGCGGGAGTACAACCCACCGATATTATCACTCAATCAGACTGGGTGACTTTCTCCCGGATTCCGGCAGTAATCGAGCATTTTAGCATATCGCACCTGATGCCTTCCCAGACGCCTGAGTATAAACAGAATAACACCTATGAAAGACTGGCGCAGTTTTCCCGGGAAGTCCTGCAACCTTTCTGGCCGTCTGTCAGACAGATGGAACGCGCTCCCAGACGCTGTGCGATGCTGATCTCGTTCGCCAGTCAGCTCTTCGGGAGTCACATCTGGGGTGGGTACGGCAACGCTTCAGGATATGGCTGCTATGCGGCATTGCAGATGGCTCATATTCCGACCGATATCCTCTTCGATGAAAATATCCAACGCGGAGAATTGAGCAAATACGATATCCTCTATTTGCATCAGATTTCCCATCTGCCGGAAAGCATATTCAAGAAAATTGTTGACTTTGCCAAAAACGGGGGGACGGTTGTCTGCGGGCAGCCCTTTGCTGAACGAGTTCCCGGTGCCATCGCTTTCGAAATGGATATGAGCCGACGCAGCAAGTCCTCTTGGTACGATATCAGACGAGGGGAAGGTTTTACTGCTGATATCGTCTATCAGGACATGCTGAACAACGCCGATGCCATACGCAAATTGCTGAGAAACAAAGTCCAGCGTTTTGCTGACAGCGATTCGCCCGCTGTCTTTCTCAATGTCCTTGAAAAAAATGGAGCCCATTATGTTTTTGCCGTCAATGACAAGCGGACTTTCGGAGACTACGTCGGTAAAAAATACCGCGCCGTCATGGAAATGGGCCTGCCACAAACCGTAACGGTTGTGCTTAACACTGAAAATCAAGCTGTATACGATTTGATGTCACATCGCAAAATCGACACGATTTCCAAGGATCAGCAGCAAATCGTAACATTGGATTTAAAACCCGCCTGGGGCACGATCCTGGCAATTTACCCGCAGGAAATTGCATCCGTTAACCTCGCCCTGCCGCAAAAACTTGAAGCGGGCGAGAAATCGCAGATTGTCATAACCATCGTCAGTCAGGACGGCACGCCGATTCCAGGGATTCAGCCTCTGGCAGTGAGCATCCTAGAACCCGATGGCAAAAAGAACGAATACAGCGGTTATTTTGCTGCGAATAACGGGCAATGCCAGATGAATTTCGTGCCTGCAAGCAATGATTTGCCCGGAAAATGGTCTGTCTCGGTAACTGAATTAAGTTCCGGAAAAACAGTTGCGAAAGAGATGCTATATTCTTTGGGCAAATAAAGCGTTTTATCCAAGACAAAGTAAAACGGCTGACAACAGTTCCGGTTGCCCGCTCAAATATTACTAACAGTGTTTTTACAAGAATCTGGCAAGGAGTATAAGGAGATGGCAAGGAGTTCATTCACGTTGAAAAAATTGGATACGGGTTGGTTGCTGTCTGCTGGGAATCTTGAATTGCACATTGACCGGGCAACGGGCTGTGTCGGTGAACTGGCAGTGACTGTTAGCGGGCGAAAAACCTGGATGGCTTATCCGGGAGATGTCGCGGTACGGGATGATTTGCTGCAACGTACCTTCGGGCGAAGCCAATTGCAAAACGTTGAATTCGAACAAAGCGCGGAAAGATTGCTCATCCGCAAGACCTTTAACGGAACGACCTGGATTCTCGAGGAAATCTACCAAGGCAACGGAGACGCCTTGTCATGGGAAGCACAAGTCCACCTGCATTCCGGAGAATTCCGTTCCTGTGCAATCTCCTGGCATTTGCCTTGGCCGCAGCCCATTTTTCCGGTCTCCTTCTGGGCAGCCAAAGAAAAGATGCCGTCAATGCCCTCCCGTTTTGCGGGAATATCCCTCGAATACGGTGAAATTACCAGCGGCATCATGATGCCGGTCTTGTCCTGCTACCGCAATGACACCGACTCGGGTGTCGCAATAGCCATGCCTTTTGATTTCCGCACTCCCCGCTTCCGCTTTGTCTCCGGTTTCCGTGATCCGGATTTGCGCGTGGAATTCGATTGGCTGGCACTATCCCCTGCACATTCGGCAAAAGCCGCATTGCTGCTGCATGGAACCGTCGGCGACTGGCGCCCTGCCCTGGGCTGGATCTACAAACGCTTCACTGAATATTTCGAACCCCGTTCAAAACATATCGACCAACTCTGGGGAGGACATATCTGCGGTAAATTCACGGTTTCACCAGAAGAGCTTCGCCTGATGACCCGGCTCGGCATCAAATGGTATGAAATTCATGAACATTTTCCGGCATACGGAAATTATCATCCGGAAAACCTTGCAAGCTGGCGCAGCGGGCATGCCTTGAAAGACACCAGCATGATTACGGAAGACATTCTCCACCAAACGATGCAGACGCTCCATCAGCAGGGGGTTGCCGCCATGCCGTACATTCAGGTTACCGGCGATGGCGATGAAAAATTGCTCGATCCCATGCTGAATTCCTGCCGGATTCGTAATCTTCAGGATGAAACCTGGGGGGGTTGGCCAGGCACCCTGCTGATGAATTCAGATCCCTCGCTGCCCTTTGGAAAGGATATCACCCGTCAGATTGATGGAATGCTCGCCCGATACCCCGAGATGGATGGCGTTTTTCTCGATCAGGCCTGTTACAACTTCCTGGATACGGCCCATGACGACGGCATCACAGCCGTGAACAACCGCCCGGCCAGCATGACAGGCTTCAACTATTTCCCACATCTCGAACACCTATCACGACTGCTCCACCCGGAACGGACAATTATCGCCAACGGACCGTACGGAGCAGGAATCCTCAAGTATCTCGATGGATTCATGGCCGAAGCCGAAGAATGGCTTTGCGACCACCTGCAATATTTCAGCATCGGCACGAAGCCACTGT